>JALSJA010000250.1 GCA_026989615.1 Parvularculaceae bacterium
TTAACCCTCGGTAAGGTTAACAGGAAAAATCGCGGGCGCAAAGTGCTGGTTAAGAATTCTTCGCGGCAAGGGGGATTTATTGGTGAAGGGTGTTGCATTTGTGAGCATATTGGCGCTTTGCTTTAGAAAAATTGCCGTGGCAGATAGCGGCAGCTTTGGCAGGAGAAGGATAGAGCTATGGGTAAGCTATTGAAAATCATTGTGGTTTTGGTCGGGCTTTTAGGGCTCGCCGGTTCGCTATTGCTGTTTTACTGGCTGCCGCAACGGGTCGACAAGCGTATGAATCTGGTGCTTGATCATCCACCCTATGGGATTTCAGAAAAAGCTGTTGCGCTGCACAAACAATTACAGGTTGCAGACCTTCATGGGGACACACTTTTGTGGATGCGCGATCCGCTGAAACGACAGACCCGCGGGCATATAGATGTGCCGCGCCTGCGAGAAGGGGGCGTAACGCTTCAGGTTTTTTCGGTGGTGACCAAAGTGCCCAAGGGGCTGAACTATGACGCCAATACCGCAGACAGTGACGAGATTACCCTGCTGGCCATTGCCCAGCGCTGGCCGGTGGCGGCATGGGGTTCGATTTATGCGCGCGCGGAATATCAAGCAAGGCGCTTGCACAAAATCGCCCGGCGCTCGGATGGCCAGCTTCGTATAATCCGTACACAAAGTGATTTGGCGGAATTTTTGGCCGCCCGTGACAATAACCCCAATTTGATTGCGGGTCTTCTGGCAACCGAAGGGGCGCATCCGCTGGAAGGAAAAATTGAAAATGTGAAGCGGCTTTATGATGAAGGCTATCGTATGATTGGCTTGCAGCATTTTTTCGATAATGAACTTGGCGGGTCTCTGCACGGGGTTTCCAATGGCGGGCTCACCGATTTTGGGCGTGATGTGGTTGGCGAGCTTGATCGTCTTGCGATCGTCATTGATGTGGCGCATTCTTCTGAAGCGGTGGTGCGCGATGTGTTGGCGCTCACCGATCGGCCGATCATTGTTTCCCATACGGGGCTAAAAGGCATGTGCGATGTAAAGCGCAATATTGACGAGGCGCTGATGCGGGAGATTGCCGAGCGCGGTGGCCTTATCGGTATTGGCTATTGGCAAGAAGTAACCTGTGATGACAGCCCTGAGGGCATTGCCAAAATTATCGCCTATGGGATTGCAGAATTTGGGGTCGATGCCATTGCTCTGGGCTCTGATTTTGACGGGGCAATTACCACACGATTGGATACATCCGAACTGGCAGCGTTGACCGATGCGTTATTGCGTCAGGGCGTCAGCGAGGACGATATTAAAAAAGTGATGGGGGGAAATGTCTTGCGGTTTTTTGCACAAAACCTTCCTGTTGAGGGCGCTCAATAATCTATAGCGCGATAGATGGGCTTGCCGCCACCAGCAACGGCGTCCCGGCTTGGAGCCTCTTGGCCCAGACGGGCGCGATAGACCCAGATATTGCTCATGACCTGTTCGACGAAATTGCGGGCTTCCCGGTTGGGGATGGATTCCAGCAATAATAATTGATCGGTAATGCCGGTCTTGTTTTTGAAACGGCGCAGATTGCCGGGGCCCCAATTATAGGACAGGGCCATTTCAAACAGATCGCCCCCGGCCTGTCGCTGCAAAAGATATTCCACATAGGATTGGCCCAATTGCATATTATAGGCGGGGTCAAAAAGACGTTTGCCTTGGGAGCGATAGCGCAAGGAGCGGTCTTTGGCCATATAGGCAGCCGTGCGCGGCATGAGCTGCATCAGCCCTTTGGCCCCGGCGCGGCTATTGGCCTTGGTCATAAATTTGCTTTCCTGACGGATGAGCCCGAACAGCACCGCCTTGTCGATAGTATAGCCGCCATTGGGGGCATAGGGGGGAAGGGGATAAAGGGCAGCATCAAGAAAAGAGCCGGGGGTGGCTTTACCGCCAGAGGCCAGCGCCATGGTGACTTGCGCCGAGGGGAGTTCCAGCGCTTCTGCGGCGGCAATCAGCCTGACATCATCATCGGCAGCTAATTCCCCATGGGCCCAGCGCAATTCCTGTTGGGCGCGATCAATTTCGCCAATTTGTGCAAGGGCGGCAGCGCGGCGAATGCGCGGAGCGGCATCATAAAGCTTTTGCCAATCCTCTTGGCTGATCGGGGTTTGTTGCCAGTTAAAGGGCGCCTTCTGGCCTAATTGCGCCAGAGCCAGCTGGCCGTAAAAGGTGAAAGGTTTCTGGGCGGCTATTTCAAGATTGGGAATGACATTTTCGGCCTCGCCAGCGGCAAGGGCAGCACGGGCGGCCCAGAAGCCGGCCCCGGCGCGCAAATTGTCCTGCTGCCATGGCAGGGCTGCCTGCGCGGCGAAATAATTACTGGCGGCGGCGAAATTTCCTTGCCGGAAATTGATCAGCCCTGCAATCCAATAGGCCATGGGGGCGCTGTCACCGGTCTGGCGGGCGACGTCTTCGGCGATGGTTTTGGCTTTGCCGATTTTTTCATTGTAATAATAGGATTCCGCAATCCATGACCGCATGCGATTATATTGCGCCTTGGTCATAAGGGAGCGCTGGCGCTTGTCATTGATATAGTTCAGGGCCTGTGTTGGCTCGTCCTCGCGGCAGTGATAGCGCACTTTGGCTTCTATGCGCCGCAGGGTTTCTTTTCGGCGGGTGTTTTCATAATCGGTGGCGAGTTGCGGGTGCAGGGGGGCTTCATCCTGCAGGCGCCAGCGTCGGGGTTGATATCGTTGCAGGCTGGCGCCTCTCGGGCGGCGTTTCCGGGCCAGGCGGTAAATTTCTTCCGCCTGCGGATGGTCTTTATAAAGCCGCAGCCAAGTGGATAATTCCTTGAAGCTCGAGCGCCATCCGGTCGGGTGCATATAGCGTTGGTGCTGAACATGGCCGAGGAGGATTTTGTCCTCCAGCTGCTTGATATGGCGGTCGGCTGTCTTCCAGTCGGATTTTTCCTGGGCGTCAAAAATAATCCGGTAATGCTCGGCATCGGATTGCGATAGGGGCTGGCTCAAATCCTGCGCCATGGCCGGGGGCAGAGCGAACAGAAATAATGCAGACCACAGAATTGAAAAATATTTGAGCATGGTGCGGTTGAAATTCCCCCGATGAAAGGCATGAAAGATGAGCGGATTGGCTTTGGGCCTGCCCCAATGGGAGAGATTAGCAGGCTTTGTGAGGATTAAAACAGGATAAGGGTTAACGGCTTGCTATGGGGCGCAAGAGGATTTTAAGCAGCGTCCAGTTTTTTGCGCGCTTCAACGAGATCGGCCCAGGCAAGGCGTTTCTGGCCGGGGCTGCGTAAGAGATAGGCCGGGTGAAAAATCGGCAAAGTGGCAAAGCTGTGGCCGTTCTGGGTGGTAAACTCGCGCCATTGCCCCCGTGCGCGGGTGATGCCGGGCAGGCCTTCATGGAGGCCTTGGGCGGGGGTGTTGCCGGCCAGCAAGATGATTTTGGGGGCGTTCAACTCGATCATCCGCTCCACAAAGGGACGGCAGATGATCAGCTCTGAGCCGGTGGGGCTGCGATTTCCCGGCGGACGCCAATAGACCATATTGGTGATGAAAACATCGCCCATGCCATCTTCGGCCCGGCGCGAATAGCCAATGGCGGCCAGCATCCGGTCCAGTAATTGTCCGGCGCGCCCCACAAAGGGCTTGCCGATACGGTCTTCATCGCGCCCCGGGGCCTCGCCGAGTATCATGAGCGGAGCCTGTTCAATGCCGTCATCGGTGACGGTATTGCGGGCCTGTTGTTTTAGGGCGCAGCCGTCAAAACCGGCTATGGCCTCTCGCAATTCGGCGATGCTATTGGCGCTGGCGGCGATTTTTTGTGCGGCAGCATAGGCTTCGTCCGCGGGTTGCGGGGCTGTTTGAGGCTTTGGGGCAAGAGGGGATGATTGGGCAGCCTGTGTGGGCTTAGCTGGTTGTGGGGGCGCTTTTTGAGGCGGTTTGCCCCGCCATTGGCTCATATTGCTGGGGGTGTCGCCGACTACATCGCTAATCCCCATCTCCTGATACCAGATGAGAAGGGCGCGCAGGGCCTTTGTGTCGTTTATTTGTTCTGTTTTGGTGCCGCTATTCATGGGCGACAGATTGGCGCCGGGCGGGGGCAAAAGCAAGCGGGGTGTTGGGGTTGCAGGATCTTCCATGGGGGGCGGGCTTTATGGGAAGTGCGGTTCGTGTGTTTCCATTCCTCGAGGCTCGCTTGCGCCGCCGTTCTTCGACAGGCTCAGGTGGAGATGGGGATCAGCCGAGAGCGTAACGCCCAAATAATCGCAACCAAAAAACCACTTACATATTGGTATTTTGGAACGATTTGCCGTAAATGCTGTGGGGAGAAGCAGAAAATCATCAAGAGATGGATATAGGCCGATGAGCGAAGCGATTGAACGCGAAAGCATGGAATTTGATGTGGTTATCGTCGGGGCGGGGCCAGCGGGCCTGTCGGCGGCCATTCGTCTCAAGCAATTGGCCGAAGCGGCAGGCCGCGAGGTCAATGTGGTGGTGGTGGAAAAGGGCTCCGAGGTCGGCGCGCATATTCTGTCCGGTGCGGTGGTGGACCCCAAAGCGCTGGACGAATTGATCCCCGATTGGAAACAGGCCGGATGCCCGCTTGAAAATGAAGTGACCAAAGAAAAATTTCTGGTTATGGGGCCTGCAGGCTCGCTGCCTTTGCCGGTCTGGGCGATGCCGGATATGGTCAAGAACCATGGCTGTTATATTGCTTCCATGGGCAATGTCTGTCGCTGGCTGGCCGAGCGGGCCGAGGCCATGGGGGTCGAGATTTATCCGGGCATGGCGGCCTCGCAATATTTGCGCCGCGAAGATGGCTCGGTGTCGGGGGTGATTGTCGGCGAGGCGGGGCTTGATCGCGAGGGCAATAAAACCGCCCATTATGAACCGGGCATGGAATTGCTGGGCAAATATGTGTTCATTGCCGAAGGGGTGCGCGGGTCTTTGGCCAAACAGCTAATCAAGGAATTTGCCCTTGATGCCAAAAGTGATCCGCAAAAATACGGCATTGGTCTGAAAGAATTATGGAAAGTGCCCGATGACAAGTTTCAGCCCGGCCTTGTGCAGCACAGTTTTGGCTGGCCGCTTGATAACAATACCGGCGGTGGCTCTTTTTGCTATCATTTTGGCGATAATTATGTGGCGGTCGGTTTTGTTCTGCATTTGAATTATAAAAACCCCTATCTGTCGCCCTATGAGGAATTTCAAAAGTTCAAAACCCATCCGATCATGCGCGAAATGCTGGAAGGGGGTGAGCGGATTGCTTATGGGGCGCGGGCGATTACCGAGGGCGGTTTTCAATCGATCCCCAAGCTGACCTTTCCCGGCGGGGTTTTAATCGGCTGCTCGGCGGGTTTTGTGAATGTGCCGCGCATCAAAGGCAATCATAATGCCATGAAAACCGGCATGATGGCGGCTGAAGCGGCTTTTGCGGCCTTGGGCGAGGGACGCGCCGGGGACGAGCTTTACGGCTATAGCGAGGCGTTTGAGCAAAGCTGGGTGCGCGATGAGCTTTATCGGGTGCGCAATGCCAAGCCATTATGGAGCAAATTTGGTACTATTCTGGGCGGCATTGCTTTGTCGGGGATGGATTTATGGACCAATACATTGCTGCGCGGGTTTTCGTTCTTTGGCACTTTGCATCACCAGAAAACAGATGCCGAGGCCACCGAGCCCGCAGCCAGACACAAGCCGCTTAGCTATCCCAAGCCGGACGGGGTTTTGACCTTTGACCGGCTGACCAATGTTTCCTTTTCTGCGACCAATCACGCCGAAGATCAGCCGGTGCATTTGCATCTTGCTGACCCCAATATCCCGATCAATGTCAATCTGCCGGAATATGCAGAGCCGGCCCAGCGCTATTGCCCGGCCGGGGTTTATGAAGTGCTGGTGGATGATGATGGCAGCAATCCGCGTTTTCAGATCAATGCGCAAAACTGTGTTCATTGCAAAACTTGCGACATTAAAGACCCGTCACAAAATATTACATGGGTGACACCACAAGGGGGCGATGGGCCAAACTATCCCAATATGTAACAATGAGGTGACAATCTTGCGGTTGCATCAAGCGCGCGGCTAGGCTCATATGAAGGCCTTGGACCAAAACGAAAAGGCTGGATTTATGCTTTCAGTGGCAGGCAATAAAAAAAACGGAGCCCATTCCCGTAGACGGCTGCGGTCAGGGCTGGTTTGGGGGGTGGGGATTGTCGCCCTTGTGCTGTCAGGCTGCGCGTCCATCGGTAGTAGCGAGGCCCTGGCGATCGGCAAAATATGGCCGAGTACTAAGGTTGGCACGAAAACTACGGCCCGCCAGGAACTGCCCTCGCTGACCGGCGATTATTTAAAGGCGCGCTATTCCGCCCGCGAGCAGGTTCTGGATCAGGCAGCCTTGTCCTATAATCAGGTTGCCAGAAAATTACCCGAGGATGCCGTTTTGCAAAGCCGCGCATTCTTTTATGCCTTGGTGGCCGGTCATGAAAGAAATGCGCTTTCTCTAGCAAGAAAAGTTGTGGAACAGCAAAGGGTCGCCGAGGATGGAAAAGGTGATTCCCTGCCCCGGATCGGCACATTGAATGAAGGGCTGCCGGAACTTGTTCTTTATGCAGATTACATAAAGGCGGGTCGTTTTGATGAGGCGGAGACCATTCTTGATGGTGTTGATCGCTCCATGTTTACGCGCTCCATTGCGCATCTTTTGCAAGCATGGCTTGCCTTTGAACAGCAAGGCCCCGAAGAGGCGGTGCGTGCTGTGCGCAATCCGCAAGGGGCGGATATTTTCGGGGGCTTTGTGCCTTTGCATCAGGCTTTATTGATGGATCAGGCGGCGCCGGAGGAATTGGTCTTGTCAGCCTATCAGGCCGCCCTCAATGGCTATGGACAGGAAGCGGCCATACGCGCTTATGGCCTGTGGCTGGAGCGCTCGGGGGATCGTGAAAAAGCGATTGATCTTTATACGGCAATGGTGCGCGATGCGGGTATTTTGCGCAGAACCGGACGCATGGGGCTGGCGCGTCTGGAGGTGCCGGTCGAGGGTGAATCGCGGGCGCTCATTCGCCATGCCAAGAAAGCACCGCTTTTTCTGGCGCAAAATGCCAGCCAAGGGGCGGCTTTGGTGTTTCATAATTTTGCCTGGTCCGCTTATGAGCAGGCGATCTCCGAACAGGCGGCTGCGCGCAATGCCGGCTTTGGCCGGTTTGAAGCCTTTTTGAATACGCCGCTTGCCTATGCCCGGGTTGGGCTGATGCTGAATCCGAAACTGGATGAAGCCCATTATCTCATTGGCTCGATCTATATGAATTATGATCAATATGAGGCGGCAGAAAAAGCGTTCAAAAAAGTGCGCCCGCAATCGGCCTATTATGAATATGCAGTGATTGATCGGGCTGAAGCCCTGGAGAAAATGAGCGAGGGCGAGGCGGCCATTCGGCTTTTGGAGCGTCTGGTCAAAACCGACCCTTACGCCCTTGATGCCATTTTGCGTCTCGCCAATTTTTATGAGCAGGCGGACCGGTTCGCGACAGCGGAACAGACCCTGACCGATGGCATGGAAGCGGCCCGGCAATTATTGGTGGATCCGGAAAACCCTGAAACCGAAAATGCTTTATGGCGCTGGTATTTTTCCCGCGGGGCGATGCGCACCGAAAATGATAAATGGCCAGAGGCCGAAGCCGATTTTATCGAGGCGCGCCGCCTTGCCCCGCAAGAGCCTTTGGTGCTGAACTATCTTGGCTATTCATGGGTCGAGCGGGGGGAAAATTTGGAGGAAGCCTTTGCCATGATCGAGCAGGCGCTGGCGCTTGACCCCATGTCGGCGGCGATTACCGATAGTCTTGGTTGGGCCTATTATCAAAACAAGGATTATGATCAGGCGATATTCTATCTGGAAAAAGCCGTGCAGATGGAACCGGATGATCCGGTGATTACCGATCATCTGGGTGATGCCTATAGTGCCAAAGGGCGCTATCGTGAAGCGCTTTATGAATGGCGCCGGGCGCTTGATTTTAAGCCTGAAAAAAAATTGCGTCGTGAAATTGAAGCCAAGCTGTCTTCCATGGCCGGTATTTTAGCGGAAAGCATGCATTAAAAGAGGCGTGCCATGACAGACTCTGAAAATGCCGCTTCTGTGCTGGCGCCTCTATCATTGCTGGCCCCTATGAAAATCAATCTATGCCTGCATGTGGGCGCTGTTGCGGGCGATGGTTTACACGAGCTTGCCAGCCTTGCACTATTCGGGGATGTTGGCGATTGGCTGACCATTACACCTTCCAAAGCCTATGGTCTGGAAATTACAGGGCCCTTTGGCCGGGCGCTCAAAGATCTGCCGGTTGAAAAAAATCTTGTCACCAAAGCGGTGAAGGCTCTGGCGGAAAAGGTTGAGGGGGCGGATAAATTTCATATCAGCCTTGAAAAAAAACTGCCGCCTGCTTCGGGCCTTGGCGGCGGGACCATGGATGCGGCAGCGGCTTTAATCGGTATTGCAAAATTGCAACCGCAAATATCCCGTGACATGATTTTGGATATTATGACGGCGCTTGGGTCCGATGGTCCGCTTTGTCTTGCTGCATTTGATCAAAGTAACACAAAAGCCCGCAGTTATATTGTGGGTGGTACCGGCGCGCAGATTTTACCCGGGCCGCAAATCCCGGAAATATTCTTATGTGTGGCCAATCCCGGTATTGAGGTTTCTACGGGGGAGATATTTGCCGCATTTGACGCCGCAGACGCTGACCATTCGCTGGCATTGCCGACAATGGGCGCAGCCACAAAACAAATATTGGATATGGCCGAATTCAGTGCATTTCTTGGCAAGACCCGTAATGATTTGGAGCCGGTGGCCGAGGTGCGCTATCCGGTGATTGGTGATTTGCGGCGGTTGATGGCGGCAAATCAAGCTTGTCTGATGGCGCGGATGAGCGGTAGCGGGGCCAGCCTATTTGGTGTTTTTGCCCGACGCGAAGAGGCTGTCGCGGCGGCGGCTGGCCTTAAAGATGTGGCCCCCTTTGCGGAGGCTGTGGGAATTTATTTGGGATAGGGTCTTTTAGCCTTGGCACTAGTCAAGTATCAGACAAGGGAGATGAGTATCGAGGGTAAAATATTTATACTGACAGGCGCGATTATCTTCTGCGCGGTGGCAGGGTTCATTCTTAGCCGCCTTGCTGCCCGTTTTGTTGTGTTTGCCGATCGGGTAAGTGATCGCTCCAGCCATAGGCGGCCAGTATCGCGGGCCGGGGGCGTTATCTTTCTGACATTAATGCTATTGGCTTTGTCGCTATTGTGGCAGCTCTACGGGGATGTGGTGTCGGCGCCATGGTGGACCCTGTTATTGCTGGCTGCTTTTGCAACGGGGATGGGGCTGCTGGATGATGTGATGGGCCTGTCACCCTTGATGAAGTTTTTGGGGCAGGCGCTGATTGCGGTTCTTGCCGTTATTTTGATCGGGCCTGTCCTCAGCCTGTCTCTGCCGCTTTTGGGGGTGGTATCCTTGCCATCATGGCTGGGCTTGGGGCTTGGGGTCTTGTGGATGATCGGCTTTACCAATGTGTTTAATTTCATGGACGGGCTTGATGGCATGGGGGCTGGTGCCGGGATTGCTGGCGGGCTGGCGCTGGCTCTGGTCTTTGTGTTGTTGGGCAATATTGCCGGGTTCAGCCTTGCGCTTATCATGGTCGCCGGGCTTTACGGATTTTTGCCGGTGAATGTTTCGGGCGAGGGCCGGCCAAAGATCTTTATGGGAGATGCGGGAAGCCATGGGCTCGGGGTTCTGCTCTCCGGCGCGGTTCTTGCGGGACAGTTTCCTGCGGTCGAGGGGCAGGCCCTGCCGCTTTATTTTGTGCCGACATTATTTTTGCCATTTCTTCTTGATGCCGTGGTCACATTCTTGCGCCGTGCGGCACAGGGGGAAAAACTGCATCAGGCCCATAAACAACATCTCTATCAGCGCCTGCAACAATCGGGTCTGTCGCATCGGCGGGTCAGCCTCTATTATGCGCTGGCGCTCATCGGGTCCGGGGCAGGCGCATTTTGTCTGTTATGGCTGCCGGAAGATTTGCACTGGCTGGTGCCTGTGCTGGTGGGCGGGGTGTTGGTTTTGCTTGGGGGCTTTGCGCAAAAGCGTTTGTTATAGTTCGTGGATAGCCCGGATCAGGCCGAGCGCATCACGGAATAATCGGCAATATCGGCAAGGGTTTGCGGCAATTTGCCGGACGGTATTTTCTCCAGCGCCTTGATTGCCTCATCCGCAAAACCCCTTGCGGCTTCAACGGTTCTTTCCAGTGAATTGCAGGCCTTCATATAGGCAATGGCTTGCGCCAGATCACTCTCTTCTTGCTGGCTATTGCCGATAGTGCGTTGCCAAAAGGATTTCTCTTCATCGGTTTTTGCTGCCGCGATGGCAAATACGATGGGCAGGGTCATTTTGCCTTCACGGAAATCATCACCAACGGATTTTCCCAAAACCCCCTGGGCACCGGAATAGTCGAGCACATCATCAATGAGCTGATAGGCAATGCCCAAAGACAGGCCATAATCATAAAAGGCTTTTTGCTGCTCTTGGCTGGCATTGGCAATGACCGCGCCCGCCTCGGCGGCGGCGGCAAACAGGGCGGCGGTTTTGGCTTTGACCACATCGAGATACATAGCATAGCTGGCATTGACATTGTTTTGGGTGGCAAGCTGTAAAACCTCGCCTTCGGCAATTATGGCCGATGCCCGGGAGAGAATATCAAGCACGGTGATTGAGCCGGTGCGCACCATCAGTTCAAACGCCCGCGAAAAGAGAAAATCCCCGACCAGCACGCTTTCTTTATTGCCCCAGATAATATTAGCAGTCTCGGCCCCCCGGCGCAAAATGCTTTCATCGACGACATCATCATGGAGCAGGGTTGCCCCGTGAATCAGTTCAACGGCGGCGGCAAGGTCAATATGGGCTTTGCCGTCATAGGAAAAACTGCCTGCGGCAGCGAGGGTCAGCATTGGCCGCAGGCGCTTGCCCCCGGCATTGATCAAATGGCTGGCCATTTCGGGAATGAGTGCCACTGGCGAGCGCATGCTGTCCATGATCGCGCTATTGACGGCCTTTAATTCATCGCCGACCAGCCCGTGCAAATGCTGAATGGCACCACGAAAATCGCTGTCATTTTTGATGATTTTGGCAGGGGCTGGCAAATCGGGCTCCGTCAGTCATTAATTTGACGCCTTACTTAGCACAAACAGCGCCGGGGAAAAGCTGCCATTTGCCCTCTGGCATGGAATTTAGAAGCAATATTTTCGCCAATTTGGCTTGTAAATCCGGGTTTGGAGCCCTAAATCCCTGCCCATGAGCGAAAACCCGTCTTTGATCAAGAAAATCACCCGCAAACTTCCCCTTATCGGCGACAAACCGCCTCTGGTCTCGGTTCTGGACTTGCAGGGGGTCATTGCCGCGTCCGGTCGTGGCAAGGTTCTCAATCTCAAAAAGCTGGAAAAGCCGATTGAAAAAGCTTTTGCCAAGCCGAACCTGCAAGCGGTTGCCTTGCGGGTTAATTCTCCCGGCGGCTCGCCGGTGCAATCGCGCTTTATCATGAATCATATTCGTGAAATTGCCGCGGAAAAAAAGATCAAAGTGCTGGTATTTGTGGAAGATGTAGCGGCGTCCGGGGGGTATATTCTGGCTTGCGCCGGCGACGAGATTTTTGCCGATGAAAGCTCTATCATTGGTTCTATCGGTGTTATTTATTCGG
>JALSJA010000251.1 GCA_026989615.1 Parvularculaceae bacterium
TCGCCACCGGCACCGGTCTCGTTCGGCCCCAAAGGCACGCAGCCAAGATGGGTGCAAACACCGACCACAACCACCCATTCCTCTTTGCCGGGCATGACCCGGTTTTCGGCGGTGGCAGGGTCTTTGTCATCAAGGTTTTCATTGCGCGCAATCGGATCCTTCAGGGACGATAATGGCATGGCCGCAGCCTGCTCAATTTCTTCGGCGGTGCGGCGGCGAACAAAAACCGGCTTGCCCTGCCACACGACTTTAATCACCTGACCCGGTTCAATCGCATCAATGGCAACCTCTTTGGTAGCCATCGCCATAACCGATGCAGCGGGATTCATCTGATCCACCAGCGGCACAACCACAGCAGCGCCAGCGCCAGCCGCCGTCATGCCGGCCAAGAGATGAATGAAATCGCGGCGGGTACCCTCTTCTTCCCCTGAGGGGGAAATCACTTCTTCAGTTGCGCTCATTTTTATCTTCCGTGCCGTTACCAAAAGCTCTTTGCGGCGAAGATTACAACACCGCCACATTTGAAAGCCGGATTTGGCATTATTTCCCTATAATGTCTAGGCCTCGATTGCGAGGAAATGGCATATATCTTCTTACTTCACCTCCTTTCAACGGCTGATATATTGTGGCAAAAGCCGGGCCAGCAAAATCATCAGGAAAGTCAGGATCAGCCAGATGCGAATGATTCTCTTTGAGCCGGATATTGCCGGCAATGTCGGGGCGGTAATCCGTATCTGCGCCTGTCTCGGGGCCGATCTGGAAATCATCGAACCGTGCGGGTTTCCCTTGAAATCTGCCGATTTGCGCCGTGCGGCCATGGATTATGGGGGCGCCGAGGAGATTATCCGCCATCCCTCATGGGACGTCTTTCTGGCCAATCACGAGACCCGTGACGGGCGCCTGCTGCTCATGACCACCAAAGGGGCCAGAGCCCATAGCGCCATCGCCTATCGTCCCGATGATGCCATTCTCATTGGCCGCGAAAGTATCGGCGCGCCAGCGGCCCTGCATGAGGCCGCAGATGAGCGATTGGTTATTCCCATGGCGGCTGGTGCGCGATCTCTCAATATGGCGGTGAGTGCGGCGATTGTGCTGGCCGAAGCCAATCGTCAATTTGCGCAATAGCACCTTGAAATAGCCGCTTAATAGCCCCCGGGGCCGGTCATGAACATCCGTCGCAGGACCGAGGCGGCATCCTCGCTGGCAAGAACCGCCGAATAAAATTCCGCCGTGGCGTCGCAGGCAAGACGCGAATCCTCAATGCTCTCGGGCTCCTGAGCGGAAATAATGAGACCGATTTTTTCATCCCCGAGCAATTTGTAAATATCCTGACCAATTTCAGCCAGTCGCTGCACCGCCAGCGCTTCATCATAATCGGGCACAAATTCATAGGAGCCACGCACTGCCTCTGCCAGGGTTTCCTGCAAAGCCCGATGGCGGGTCTCGCCAATCGCCGCCAGATAGCGTTCATACTCAAAATTCTGTCCGATCATCGAACCATAAACCCAGAGGTGACAGGTCACAGGGTCAGCTTCATTCAATATGATGATCGTATCGCGCATGGCTTTGCCGGCACTGACAAGGTCTTTATCCTGCGCCCGGGCCAGATAAAACGGAATGGAAACCGTACCAATTTCAACCCGGATACGGTCAATCTCTTCATGCAATCCGTTTTCGCGGCCCCGGATATAGGCCCCTTCAAAACGCTGGCGAATGCCTTCGCGCCGATCCGGCTCGCGCTCAATCAGGGCTAGCAATACGGGATCGTCAAAGCCTTTGAGAGCCTTGTCCACTGCGGCATCAATTTCTGCTTGAGGCGGGCGTGTGGGGGTATCACTGGCCGGTGCATAAGGAGCCTCGCGGGCAGCCTCCTCATTGTCGGCCAGCTTTACCCCTTCCCCCAGCATGGCGCTGATCGATTGCTCGAGATAAGGCGCGATAACGGGCTCCAGATAGCGCACGCCCCCGGCAATTCCCAGCAGCGGGATAATCACGCCGAAAAAGCGGCGCATGGAATTTTGACCGAAAGAAAGAAGCGGGGCAAGCAATCCACCCAGCACAGCCCCGGCCACACCGCCAAGGGCACCGCTGATTGTTGCCAGAATGATTTGTGTCCAATCCACCTCGACCCCCCGAAGAATATTCATTTCAAAATAGGGCTCGCCTATGAGGGGCAATTTACCGCGCTGGATGAATTTCTGTCCATGCTTGGCCCTGTAACAGTCCTGTGCCCTTGTATGAATCCGGTTGATCCGCCGCAAACTGTGTCTATGTTGCAACGAATCCGACCAATGCCCCGCTTCAGCCCCGTGAGGAAATGTTATGGTATCACAAAAACAACAGGCCCAATCATGGTTCGAGACCCTGCGCGATTCGCTGTGCTCGGCGTTTGAAGATCTCGAGGAAAAGGCTGACCCAGCCCTGTATGGGCAAGCCCCGAAGACCCCAGCCCGGTTTGAACGCACCCCATGGAAACGCGGCAAAAAGGGAGAGCCCGATCAGGGCGGCGGGGTGATGGCGATTATGAAAGGCCGGGTGTTTGAAAAAGTCGGCGTGCATGTCTCTACCGTTTATGGCGAATTTTCCGAGGAATTTCGCGCCCGGGTCAAAGGCGCTGACAAGGACCCGCGTTTTTGGGCCTCCGGCATATCGCTTATCGCCCATACCAGAAATCCCCACGCGCCATCGGCCCATATGAATACGCGGATGCTGGAGACAACCGAAAGCTGGTTTGGCGGCGGCGGCGATCTGAATCCGATGCTGGAAAAATACCGCTCGCAATCCCATGAGGACAGCCAGGAATTTCATGGCGCATTCAAGGCCGCTTGCGACAAGGCCGATCCGGCCTATTATGAAAAGTTCAAAAAATGGTGCGATGAATATTTCTTTTTACCGCATCGCAATGAGCCGCGCGGGATTGGCGGTATTTTTTACGACCATTTGCAATCCGGTAATTGGCAAGCGGATTTTGATTTCACACAAGATGTGGGCAAGGCATTTTTGTCCGCCTATCCGGCACTGGTGGAAAAACGCATGAACCAGAAATGGAATGATGAAGAACGCCGACAACAGGCGGTGCAGCGCGGGCGCTATGCGGAGTTCAACCTGCTCTATGATCGCGGCACCCAATTTGGCTTGAAAACCGGCGGCAATGTCGAGGCGATATTATCCTCCCTGCCGCCTATGGCCATATGGGATTAGAGCACTTCTGCGAAAAGTGGGTCCTTCGACAAGCTCAGGATGAGGCCGGTTTTCGGATAAGAAGTGCTCAAAAACAAAGGCTTAGAGCCCGGTTTTGATTCCATCAAAACGAAAATAGGCTCTGGTTTCTCACGGTCAGGCGGAAAACAAACTTTTCCCACAAAAAAACGCATCCCGGCTCGTTTCGAACCGGAATGCGTTCCTCGTTCTCTCTGAATGGGTCGCTAACGCCCGCCCAGACCCCCAAACCCTGTCAGCAGGGTTAGAAGTGCAAACCCTCCGGTGCCATAAGTGCCCCATCGCAGATCGGCAAAACTGAGCGTATCGGCAAACACTGTTGTCGAAGCAAAATTTGCCACCGCCGCCAGGCCAAGTGCGCCCGCGACAATCGTAAACAGGCTGGTCAATCGACCAATGAAAGGCAATAGGCCAAGAATGCCGAGCACCCCGGCAATGGCGCCGCCAGCGACAGCGCCAAACATCAACAGGCCATCACGGCCATTTTGCGGCGCGCAGTCCCCACTAATAGAGAAATTCTGGGCCAGAAAACAATCAACCGTATTGCCGACAAAATAATCACCGGAAATGGTTGCCTCTTTGGTGCCCGTAAATTCCCCGGTGCTGATTTCCACAAACCAGGGACCAAAATATGCGGCCGCAGCCATTGCCAATGGTAGAAGAATTCTAATCATGTTTACGCCTCAAAACTTTTCCTTAAGCGCAAACGCTGTTTCATGCGCGTCACGCCTTTTACGACACTTCGGGTCAGGCCGTGATCGGCCCCCCTAGCGACCCCTGTGCATACCTTAACGGTAATTAACCAAATGGCCAAGCTTCAATATGGCTGCCTTGCAGCAGCAAAGTGTTTCCCAATAATTTCAGCATGTTAATGGAGTTTCTTACAAATCGAACCGGCGCAAGGCCGCTGACAATCGGCCCAGCTGCGCGTCCCAGCTATAATGTCCTTCGACAAATTCCCGCCCCTTGCGGCCAAGAGCTTCTGCCTTGGTCTCATCATTCAGCATGCTATCAATAGCCCTGACCCAAGCCCCCACATCTTCCCCATTGCCATTTGCGACAATTTGGAAACAGGCCTTGGCCTCGCGCTCAAGCCCGCTGGCGGCGTCGTCACTGGCAATCACCGGACGGCCCATGGCCATGGCTTCAAGAACCTTGTTCTGCACCCCGCGGGCAATGCGCAAAGGCGCAATGGCGATTTTTGCCTGCGCCAGCCATGGCCGAATATCGGCAACGCGGCCTGTTACGCGAATAGAATTTTCATCATTTAGTTTTTGCAAAAGTGGGCCGGGGCGCGCGCCGACAATGGAAAATTTCATTTGCGGACGCTTGTCCCGTAAAATCGGCCAGACATTTTCCACAAACCACAGCACCGCCTGTTCATTGGCCCAATAATCCATGGCCCCGGTAAAAATAAGATCAGATCTTTGCGCTTTTCCCGCAAACTCTGCATGCGGTGAAAAATAATCCGTATCCACCCCATTTCGCCAATAATCGATCTTGTCGACTGCCGCCTGCGGCAGGTTTTGCACCAGCCCTGCCTCTTCCGGTGTAATCAAAAAACTCTGATTGGCCCATTGACTAATTGCCGCTTCGGTTTTGGCGAGAAGATTGGCTTCGCGCTGATAGATTAGCCGCATGGGAAAAGATTTCTCTGCCGCATATTGGCGCCATTTATCGCTATCGGCATCGACAAGGTCCATCATGCGAATTTTGGCAATGGTGTTGTCCTGCAGATAAGGTGCCATGGAAGATGAAAAACCAACAGCCAGATCAAACGGTTTTTCGCGCACCTGTTCGGCCAGCCATTTTTGCATGGCGGTGGACTGATAAAAGGGAAGACTCAGCGCCTCGCCGGTCAAAAACCCTTTGGCGCTTTTCAGCCTTGCCCAAAATGGATTGAGCGGAACAAAATGTGCCGCTTCACATTGCCCGCGCAAAAACGCGCAATGCTGCATATCATACGGGTCATCGACAAAGCAGCCAAGGGATAAATCAAAGCGCGCGGCCAAGAACTGAAACAGACGCCAGGAGCGGATTTTATCGCCCTTATCCGGTGGATAGGGTATGCGATGCACCAATAACAATGCGCGCTTTTTTGCCTCTGTCATCTTCGTCCCCGTCAGGCCAGATTGCGCGCCAGAACCGGCCCTGCGCGATTGGCAATAAACAGCGGCAGGCGCTTCCAGATTTTTGTGGCCAGGACAAATTTCGGATTATTGGGATTGATGTCAGGCATGGCATTTGCGGTTATCAGCTTATAATGATAGACAAGCGGTTGCGGCTCGAATCCCCAATAGGTTTTATAGGCAAATGCCCCTGTGCCCAGTTTGGAGCGCCCGAAATCAAATATCGAACATTTGCGGGTGATTGCCGCACACATAATTTTCCAGTAGAGAAAATCATAGGCATGAAGCCCGCGCGCTGCCGGCAAGGCACCGCCATAATAGGGCATCACCTTATGGCCATGCCAGAAAGTCACCAGCCCGGCTATGGGCACGCTATCAGCCTCCACCAGAGAAAAACCGATCTCCTCCTTGCTGAAATTCTGTTGCAAGGCCCGCAGCCATTTCCTGGCAAAAACCGGTGTGCCCAAATCCCGCACCGAACGGGCGTAAAGGTCGTAAACTTTTTCCAAGGGCGCGTGGGCGATAAATTTCAACCGCCCTTCCCCTTCGGCTTTAATTGCTTTTCTAAGATCAGCGCGCTTTTTGCGCGGGATCGCCTTTAAAGCGTCTTCCGGATTATCTGGAATGGATTTTTCGAACCCCGCATAGACGCCCTCTTTGCTAAGCCAGTTTTGCGGCGCTGTGCCCCCACGCAATTCAACATAAGAGGCTTTTGCCGCCTGGCCCAATTGTTCCGCATATTGCGCCAAGGCCTTCTGGCTCGCCATATCTTTGCTTGAAATACCGCCGCCCACGGCAAAAGCTGTGGCTATAAGCGAGCGCCCGAACAAGGAGGATTTTACATCCACCAGAGGCAAGATGCCGGTGATATTTTTCTGCCGATCCCGCACGGCCAGATATTTTATTCCATAGCCATAGCTCTGCATGATGGATTTCAGCCAGCCGGTTTTCTGAAAAAAACTACCCCCCCCTTGAGTAACAAATCGATCCCATTCGACGCTATGGGTATCGTCCAGCTCTTCTACGGTCAATTCAGGGGAGGAAACTGCGCCGGATTTCTCCCGTGCCGCCTTGGCAATGATGGGGACGCTGGCAATCATAGTCATGCAGCATCCTTCATTTGTTGCGGCAGGTAAAGCGCGTCGAGCCGCGACCATTTGAAATCCTGAAACAGGCGCTCAAGCTTGGCGGACATTTTATCAAGATTTGTGTAATGGCGAAATTTCGATTTTGCTGACAGGCCTTCAACTTTTGGCTGATCAGGGTCGATTTCCCACGGGTGGAAATAAAACACTCCCGGCTGTAATTCCTTTTCATTCAGTCGAGTGAGCAAATGCTTTGTCCAGCCATAGGGTAAAACCCGGAACCAGCCACCGCCCGCGCAAGACAGGCGCCGCCCAAAAGCGCTGACTGTCGCCACGGGAATTTCAAGAAAATCAGACCCGACAATCGGATGAAAGGGCAAACGCGATGCATTGGGATTGTCATAATGGTCATGCGCAATGGGGTGAATGCTGGAGCTATAATCATATCCCGCCTCATGCAATACTTCATGGGCCCAAGGGGAGCGGGCATCGAGCGAAAACCCGGCGGCGCGAAAGCCGCGAATTTTTACCCCGGCAATATCTTCAAGGCGCTTTTTGCTATCGCCTGCATCTTTGACAAATTCTTCCCGGGACTGATCGAATATTTTCTTATGGGCCATGCCATGGCTCGCCAGTTCGTGACCACGCGCTATAATTTCCCGAATAAGCGCCGGGCATTTTTGTGCAACCCAGCCAAGAGTGAAAAAAGTCGCCGTCACCTGATGGCGCTCCATCAAATCCATAGCCGCTCTGGTTGCGGCATCAACACGCAGATCAAACCCGTCCCAATCCTCCGGCGCTATTTTTTCGCTTAGCGCCCAGACCTGAAAATAGTCCTCCACATCAATGCTCATAGCATTCTTAAGGGGGCCATTTTTAAGAGGACCATTGCGCCGATCAGTATTGGAACCTGTTTCTGTTTGGGCCATGTCAAGATTGTCGTCCATCCCCCCTCCATCAAGCACTTCTGGCAGGGTCACGCATTTTTTCGAGCAGGATTTCGACCTCCTGCAATTTTTTGCCAATCAGGCGATTGCGGCGCGTGCGGCGGCTATCAAGTTCTTCCAGGCGAGCCGATATGATTTCTAAAGATTTGACCACGGCCTTTAGTTCTTCGCGGGTTTCGATAACAAAATTTTCCAGTTCCTGCTGTAGCAATTCTTTATCATCATCGCTCAGCCCTTGGGATTCGTCATCTTCGCCTCTGCTGTCATCGCCTGACAAGTCAAAATCAATATCAATATCATCTTGCGACGGCCCTGCGTCCTGCTCTAACGACAGATCAATCGAAACGGGGGTCAAAGGCCCGTTCTCGCCTGTATCACCGGGTTCTTGCGTGACAGCCTCGCTGGCCTCTCGAATTTGCCGGGCAATTTCTTCCAAAGATATTTCTTCTTCCGAGGATTGGCGTTCATCGCGCTCTTTGGTCTGATGCTCTTTGGCCATTTCCTGCGCCGCCCTTACACGATCAAGAACGGAAAGTAATTGTGGCGCGCCTATTTGGTCTTGCGGCGAGATTTCCTCAGCCCGCTCGGGCATATCCTTTTCATCTTCGCTTATCGGCTTTTCGTCTGCCGCCTGCGTCACGGATCCGGTTTCGTCATCCGGGAGGTCAAAATCTGTTTGCGCTTCCCCATCGGGTGTTTGTGCAAATGGCAAAACAACGGCCTGATCTTCGTCAAACCCCATCTTTTCTTCTGGCGCTGACTCTAAATCAAGCTCAACTTCCGGATCACTCTTTTCAAGCTCCGGCAGGTTGGCATCCGCAAACAGATCGCCCGTTTCATTGTCCGGTAACGCTATCGCGTCAATATCCGCTTCAGCCAACCCCTCTTCCGCCATCTCCATGATCACCTGCTTGACCAGAGTCTCGTCAATAAATTCGGCTTCGACCAAAGCGGCCCCAATAAGCACCCGTGCACAAATACGATTGATAAGACGCGGCACACCGCCGGTATGGCGATAAATGGTCTGCATCGCCCCTTCCGTGAAAAGCGATTCTTCCTCGCCCCATCCGGCCATGAGCAGGCGGTAATCAATATAGTCAGCCGCTTCATCGGCATCGAGTGCTTTGAGCGTCCACGACACAACAATGCGCTGGCTTAATTGTTTCATATCGCTTTTGGCAAGTCGCGTGCGCAATTCCGGTTGGCCAACCAGGAAAATCTGTAACAATGAGCGGCCGGCTTGCGACAAAGTGGTCAGCAGGCGAATTTCTTCCAGAGAATGATTGGGCAGGTTTTGCGCTTCATCAATCACCAAAATAACCTGCTTGCCACTGGCGATTTGTCCGGCAAGATAGGCTTCCAGCGCTTTCATCTGCGCCGCAAAAGTAGAGCCGCGCTGCTCTGCCCCAAACACGCTCATCACCTGCGGCAAAATTTCGCCGGGCTCAAATTTTGTCCCCAACAGGCGCGAAGCAACAATATCATTTTCAAGTTCAGCGATGAAATGTTCCACCAGCGTGGTTTTGCCAACTCCGGCATCCCCGGTAAGAACGACAATGCCTTCGCCTTGCTGGAGACCATATTTCAGATAGGCCATAGCACGCGCATGCATGGCGCTATCGAAGTAAAACTCTTCGTCGCTGCCAAGCCGAAACGGGGCTTTGTTCAATCCAAAATAGGCTTCTATCATTCTTCTTATGCCTTATATCTAAAAGTCATAGGTCACGCCGACGGTGATGGCATTTTCTTCATAGCCAAGATTGACATTGTCCGAAGAGCGTTCCGTACGACCAATCTGGGCATAGGCGGAAACATTGTCGCCAAGCTGACGCCGCGCGCCAATGGCGAGATTCAATGTCGTGGCCGCGTCGGTGAAATTTGATGGATCCTGACAAATCGCGGTAATTTCTGCCGCCGTAAAGGAGGCAAAAACCGGATCCGTGGACAGCGCCAATGTGCATTCAAGAAAACTCTGACCGATACCGGTATCGGATTTTCGTATATCGGCACGGCCATAAAGGGAATTACGCCGCGACAAACGACGCTCCACCCGCGTGCCAAGGAAAATGCTTTCGGTCTGCTGGAACCCGAAATCGGAATTATCATAGCCCCCGGTAATCACCAGATTGGTGCGCGGGTTTTGCCCGATAATCGAAATGCTTCCCGTATCCGAAGCCGAAAGTCCGGAGCGGCCACGGTTAAAATCCGTCAAATTGCTGTTAAAAGTAACCGCGCGCCCGGCAATTTCATTGGCGGTTAAATCCGTGCTTTCCCGCAAAGCGTCAATATAGCCAAGGGTATTGGACTGCAAACGCCCGAAGCTTTGTGACACGCCCTGCGCGCGAGTCTGGAAAGTGCGCGAAACATCACCGCGAATGGCAAGACGGCTTGAGAGCTTATATTCCGCCATGCCATCAACCCAAGTGCCACCATAACGCTCACCAACTGCCAGTTCCACGCGGGTTTTACGCCCCGGTGTGGCAATCAGGCCGGCTTTCCAAAAGGCACCGGAAATTTCTTCATCGGTAAAAAACGGATTGCCATTGGTATCGACATCATCATAGCCGACCGTACCGGTAACCGACAGGCGCCGATTTAACGGATAGGTGACATCCGCATAGACAGCATTTTGCGTATAATCGACTTCCGGCAAAACATCACTACCGGTTTCCGAGGTCGTATTGCCATAAACATTCAACACAAACCGCAAGCGATCCATCAATCCGCCACTATCATAACTGGCCAGAACCTCATGGGTTTCACTATCGTTGAGATAATTATCAATACCTTCTATCTGGCCATCATCATCCACATAAACTTTTGTATAGCGGTAACGGGCTTCCAGACTGCCATTATTGGAAAGACGTGAATAAAGATAAGGGCTGACACTGAAGGAAAGCGCATCGGCCCGCTGTTGATTGGCTGCCCCCTGACGGTCGGCCTCCAATGAATTCAACCCCAAGGCCTGTTGTTGCGCCGCCAGACCAACATCCACATAAAACAGGTTATCCTTAATCTTAAAGGTACCCGCGCCAGTAACATTGCGATTAACCCGCAAGCGATCATATTCCGCATTGCCCGCGCTATCGGTAACCGGATCAAGATAGGTGCCGATTTGAACATCCCCCGAAACCAGTCCAGTAAAGCGCGGGCGATCCACAAACACACCCCCGCTCAAAATAAGCGACGCAATGGCATCCCCTTCGGCTTCCTGTTCCCGCACCAAAAGAACATTATCCGTATAGGTAAGCTGCCCACTGGCAGACAAGGAATAGCCAATAAAGTCCGAGCGTAATTGCAAGGGTGGTTTACCCACTGAAACTTGCGCCCATGCGGCAGCCGGCAGAGCCCCAAACGCAATGCCCGCTATCAGCTGTTTCAAAAAATGCCGTTTCATTCCGTTTGCCCTTCTTCAGGAGAAAAATTGGCCGTGCGCTCGCGTTTTGCCTTCTTTTTTTCCTGTTCGTAATCCTTGTAATAATATTCCTCATAGGAGCCATATTCGCTAATCCGCTCCGGTACGAGACAGCGATTTAATATCAGCGAGACGTGACGATTGACGTCCAGTACTTCTTCCAATGCGGTCGCAACCGCCGGTTCCGGCGTGCCATTGGCTTCCACCACAAATGCAATTTCATCCACATAATGCGCAATGGTCACCGCTTCGGGGGTTGCCAGAACGGGCGGCGCATCAAAAATGATAATCCGGTCCGGATAGCGCAATGACAATTCACGAATAAAGTCCGCCATTTCCTGGCGCGAAAACAATTCATTGGGCGATTGCTCTGCGGTACCTTGCGACAACAAAGCCAGAGGCGTGGATTTTTCCTTGATAATCATTTTTGAAATATCAAGACCCGGGTCGCTGATTAAATCGGTAAGCCCTGCCCCTGCGGTTAAACCAAAATGGTCAAACACTTTTGGTCTTGGTACATCCGCATCCACCAGCAGCACATTGACACCATCTTCAATCGCCAAGCTAAGGGCAAGATTGATCGCAGCGAAGGTTTTGCCTTCTGCGGGGCGTGTCGAGGTCAGCAAAACCGTATTGTGCTGGCGCTCGCCTGCAGCCAGTCTTGTGGTGCCGTGGCGCGAAAAATCAAGGCGGCGCATCAGGCGGCGTTTTATCGCCCGCAATTCCAGCGCCAGTCTTTTGGGCTTATGGCTCGGTGTG
>JALSJA010000252.1 GCA_026989615.1 Parvularculaceae bacterium
CATTGACGAAACACTGGATCTGCTCAGCAAAAAAGATATCACCCCGGCCAAAATTGGCGCCATGGGACCAAAGGGCCTACGCTTCATGCTCGGCCTGCCGGATTTTATCTTTAACAATATTGCCATGCGCCTGCAAAAAGTGGACGCCAAAGCCCGCTCTTCCATGAGCGACGATTTTACCGCCAAGCGCAAAACCGAAATTGACTATCTGAACGGCGATGTGGTGGCGTTGGCGGAAAGTCTGGGACTTGATGCCCCCATAAACCGCAGGCTGGTAGAGCTTGTAAAAGCGGTCGAGGACGGTCCCTTGCGCTATTGGAGTGCCAAGGACTTATTTGCAGAAGTCGTCTATGGCACAAGGCAGAATTAGATCAAACGGTTTTGCGTTTCTTGGCCCCAACCGACCAAAACATCCTTGCCGGTTTCAATCACCGGGCGCTTTATCAAAGTCGGATTGTCCGCCAATAATTTCGCCGGCTCCTTTTCTGCCTGCTGCTTTTGCCCCTCGGTCAGATTGCGCCAGCTGGTCGAGCGCCTATTGACCAAAAGTTCGGCACCAGTCTTGCTCAACCATTTTTCAATCCGTGCCGCATCAACACTACCCCCGCGCATATCCACAAAGGAAAAATCCACCCCCTTGGCTTCAAGGGCCTTCATCGCCTTTTTGCAACTATCGCAATTTTTCAAACCATAAAGACGCATTTTCTATCCTTCAAACGGATCTTTCATGAGAATGACATCATCGCGCTCCGGCGATGTTGAAACCAGCGCGATGGGACATTCAATCAGCTCTTCAATGCGGCGCACATATTTGACCGCTTCGGCGGGAAGATCAGCCCAGCTCCGCGCCCCGGCGGTCGATCCGCTCCAGCCATGCAGGGTTTCATAAACCGGCTTCACATTTTTCTGGCGGTCCATGCCTGCCGGTAAATAATCAAATAATTGCCCGTCAATTTCATAGCCAGTGCAAACTTTAAGCTCTTCAAATGTATCGAGTACATCGAGCTTGGTCAGTGCAATGCCATCAACCCCGGCAATGCGTAAGGATTGACGCACCAAAGCCGCATCAAACCAGCCGCAACGGCGCTTGCGCCCGGTCACTGTGCCAAATTCATGGCCACGCTCGCCCAGCTTTTGCCCGATGCTATCGGTCAGCTCGGTCGGGAACGGCCCCTCACCAACTCTGGTTGTATAGGCTTTGACAATGCCCAGCACGTAATGGACCGCGCGGGGGCCAAGCCCGGACCCGGTTGCCGCCTGCCCCGCCACCGTATTGGACGAGGTGACAAAGGGATAGGTGCCGTGATCCACATCCAAGAGCACCCCTTGCGCGCCCTCAAACAGGATACGATTGCCCGCCTTGCGGGCATCATGGAGCAATTTCCACACCGGCCCGGCAAAGGGGAGAATTTGCGGCGCAATGTCTTTTAGCTGCGCCAACAAAGCCCCGGCATCCATATCAGCCGCTCCAAAACCCCGACTCAAGGCATTGTGGTGGGTCAGCAGGCGCTCGATTTTCTGTGGCAGGCTTTCAGGGAAAGCCAGATCAACCAGCTTGATCGCGCGGCGTCCGGCCTTGTCTTCATAGGACGGGCCAATACCGCGCCCGGTGGTGCCAATCTTCCCCGCCCCCGCC
>JALSJA010000253.1 GCA_026989615.1 Parvularculaceae bacterium
GCTAAGTTCACTATCATTGACAAAAGCGCCCCCGGAAACCGAGGGTAAATATGCAACAAAGACCCCGGTATCAGGGCCTGTTTCATATAACCGAATTGTGATGCGATCATCGCCGGAGCCGGATCCGCCGCCTCCAGACCAATCCCCGGGACTGGCCGTCACCACTGCCACTATGGTTTCTATCTGATTGGGATCCCCGTTCTGTCCAAGATCGGTTACACGAACCAGAATCATTTCTCCGGGCAAATAAGTGTCGGTTTCAACCACCGGCGTTGGACTACCGGCCGCAAAGCCAGAGCCGCCGGGCGAACTTACCGGGCCAATTGGTGCGAAGGGGCCCGCAAGAGAGCCATCCGGGCTGTAGTCAGCGCCATTGATCACAACCGTCTGGTTGCTGCTGGCTGGAAAATAGCGCAAAAATTCTATTGTTGAATCTGTGCGCCGCGCTTCGATTTGAAAAGAGGCTGTATTGGTCAACACCGTTACCGAGCTGCCACCATAAGTATAGCTTACCTCCGCTACATTCGGCACAATCGCGCCCAACTCCGCAGCCCGAGCCACGCCTAAAAAGGCGAGGCCCGAAGCCAGAGCGAGGAAGATCTTATGCCAGACGGCGTGACGCATTACACACAACTCTCCCGTTATCCGAAAAACTGCTTTCGGATGGGTGGTGTTTTTTAATCAGGGTTTTTTGTGAAGGGCGGTAGCGCCACCCTTCACAAGATTATTGCATGGCCCTATTGCACCAATGCACGAATTGTAATCGTGCCGGTAGCACCAGCAGCAAGGCTGGCCCCGCTATAACTAATGACACAGGCACCGCCAGCGCAATTGGTATTGGCTGCCGGTGTGGTCAATGTGCCACCGGTAAAGGAACCAGCATCTACCGCTGCAACAAAGGTCAATTCATTGGCCAGCGTATCAGCAATGGCAATCCCTGTTGCCGTTGCGGTTGCGCCGGTGTTTTGCACCGTAATCACATATTCAATACATGATCCGGGAACAGAATAACCGCCGGTTGGCGTGCCGGGAATGGTCGCACAACCTGTGCCGTCTTGTGAATAGACCGTAACAGCTTTTGCAGCGGTAATATCAGGGTCGGTAACGATGAATGTACCGGTCGCAGAATGGTCACCGGCATTGGCAACCTCATTGGCCGTACCAGAACCGTCAGCCAGAACATTCTCAGCCGCGCCGGTGAGCGTATTGCCGTCAATGTCACCGGTAACCGGCGTTCCGGCAGCGCCAGAAGTCGAAGGCTCAAGCGTATCAGCGATAAGGCTGAGATCGGCCTGATCGGCATCAGCCACAGTCCCCGCGGTCGGAATTGTCGAGCGGATCACAACCCAGACAAGCGCATCGGCAACAATGTCTGGCGACGCTGTGCCCAGAGTATAGGCATTCAGCGCGCCATCATTGCCCGCGCCCGCCCCAGGTTCATAAAGCCCGTCGCCATCATCCAGCACATAAAGCACAGTGCTGGTCGTAGGGTCAAAATTATCACCGGTTTCATTGACGAAGGAGAAATCATAGGCCTGCACATCATTACCATTATTGGTAACCGAAAAAACCAGGTCCTGATTGGTCGCCCCCGGCGCAACATTCACATTGCCGGTGCTGGCAACGGTCAGGTCAATCAACCGGTCAACCGTAAACTCCGTTGGCGTATTGGTGCCGGCCGGACCCGTATCGATTTGCGGCTGTGCTGTGCCACCCACCGAATAGTCCAGCGTGAATGTGTTTTGCACATTTGTACCGGCCGGTGTGCCGCCAGCAAGGGCAGATCCGGCAAAGCCAAGTGAGACAATCGCGGCTGTCGAGACGAACACAGCCTTGCGTAACCCGGAACGGGTTCTGATAGGATTGGGCATTTTGCGACTCCTTCGTAGCGTAACTTTAAGCCCCCTCCCGAGGGGCCCATTTGCATTTCCTCGCGAAGGAATGTCGCATATTCTGGTTAAGAGGGACCTAAGGAAATTAAGAAAAATAGCATATAAATCAATTTATTAAAGTAAACACCGCGTTAAAACGCGGTGCTTTTGCAGTATAGTGTTTCTATTTGAAGCAATGTGTTCTATTCCAAAACAACCGGCCCGATTTCTATTTCAATATGCCGGCAAAGCTCAAACGCCCTTCACTACCGGGCGCAATTGGTTCGGTTACGACCCAGCGTATATGGGTAACCTCTTCAGACTTGGCCGGCCGCACCTCGTCATCAAGCGTAACCAGCAAAGCACCGCGCGGTGAAAAGCTTTTACCACCATCGGCAGAGAACATAACTTCCGCCCCCTGTTGGACGGCTGTATTTTCCAGATAGGTAATCTGCGGTGGCACCGGCATGGTCAGAACAATATTTTCTGCCGCTGAAGCACCTTCATTGCGATAGACCAGTGTGTAGAAGATTTTATCTCCCGGCTTGACCAGCTCGGCGGGAACCCGCTCAACCTTTTCACTGCCATCGGATAGCTTGACGACCCGCTCTGTTTCCACGATCTGCTTTGCCGTCAAGCCGCCGCCATCAGCAAAAGCGGTCATACCAGGGGCCATACCCATGGCCATACCAGCAATAATCATAAGGCCCGCAAGCCCTGCGCGTAATTTTTTTCCGGGATGGTGCATTATACTTCCCTCCTTGTTTAACGCCCGTCCTTTTTCGTGCCCGAATTTACACCTGCGGATTGGCGATTGCCCGTTTTTAAACTTCACCGCCCATAAAAGAGGGAAGCGGTTAATTTCTATTAAACAAAACCCATATAATGCGATGAATTCTTTGTGAGATTTGCGGCCCTATCATTAAAATTTTTAGAGCAGTTCCCGAAAAGCGGGTCCCTCGACAAGCTCAGAATGAGGCCGGTTTTCGGGAACTGCCCTAGGTCAGGACCCATCCTCTTTGTAATAGGCACATAAAGTATCAACGATTTCCTTGCCGATCCCTTTGGTGCAAAAATAGTAAATTGTTTGCGCCTCGCGCCTTGAATCAACCAGACCCGCAGCACGCAGCTTTGTCAGATGCTGGGAAATGGCCGAAGAGGACTGACCGGTCATCTCGGCCAATTGATGCACCGGCAATTCACCCGCGCTTAAGGCGCATAAAATTCGCAACCGCGTATCCGACGACATAGCCTTCAAAACCGAGGCGGCATCTTTGACCCTGTCTGAAATGATTTCAAACGCCTCTGGCGATCTTGTCTCAACCCTGCTCACGCATTTTTCTCCTCATTTGCCGGGGCATGGATTGCCGCCGGAATTGAATCCGGCCCCCGTAAGGCGACATAAATGGCTGGAATAACCAGCACTGTAAGGGCGGTGGACGATGCCAGACCAAACAGCAATGAAATTGCCAAACCTTGAAAAATCGGGTCTGTCAAAATCACGGATGCGCCAATCATCGCAGCCAGCGCTGTCAATAATATTGGCTTGAACCGCACCGCCCCGGCATCCAGCATCACATCGCGCAGGCTGGTTTTACCATCCTGCCTATGGCGGGCAAAATCTATCAATAGAATAGAATTGCGCACAATAATCCCGGCAAGGGCAATAAAGCCGATCATGGAGGTCGCGGTAAACGCGGCTCCAAAAATCCAGTGCCCTATCATAATGCCAATCAGGGTCAATGGCACCGGCGTTAGAATAATCAGCGGCACGCGAAAAGTTTTGAACTGTCCAACAACCAGAATATAAATTCCAAACAACGCAACCCCAAAAGCAAGCCCCATATCCCGGAAGGTCACATAGGTTACTTCCCACTCGCCATCCCATAGCAAGGTTGTTTTATGTTCGTCTTTCGGCTGCCCATACATGCGTATGACCGGTTTTTCGAGTCCTGCCCCTTGCCAGTCAAAAGCGTTGATTTGTTTTTCAATTTCAAACATGCCGTAAATGGGCGCCTCAAACCGGCCTGCCAATTCTCCCATCACAAGATCTGTAAAGGCCGCATCGCGCCGGAAGATAAAGGGCGAGCTTGCGGTTTCGCTTATGTCTACAAGCGCGCCCAGCTCTACCGGTGTTGCTGTCGGGCCAATAAGATTGCGCGGCACCGGAATGGCAGCAACTTCCTGCGACCAATTCCGCGCTGATTTTGGCAGGCGAATACGGATATCGAGCGGATCGCGCCCTTCTCCACGCGGGGACACACCGGCAATTTGTCCGGAAAAGGTCAGCGCAATCGTATCCAATATATCGCCCTGCGCCACACCATAATCTGCGGCGCGTGGCTCATCCACACCGATGACAAGGCGCGTGGATGGCGAGCCGATAGAATCATCAACATCAACAATAAAGTCGGTTTGTTCAAATAATTGACGAATAATGACCGCCGTCTGCCTGCGGATTTCCGGGGTTGGTCCATAAATCTCCGCCATCAAAGTTGCAATAACCGGCGGCCCGGGCGGGACTTCTACAACCTTGACGCTCGTACCTTCCATCAATGGCACGGCCTTTAGCCGCTCGCGCATATCAAGGGCGATGGCATGGCTGGTGCGTTTTCTTTTGGATTTTTCCTTAAGGTTTACCTGCAAATCCCCGAGCTCTGGCGATTGGCGTAAAAAATAATGCCGCACCAGCCCGTTGAAATTGATCGGCGCTGCCGTGCCTGCATAGGCTTGAATATTTTCAATCTCTTCAATCTCCCGCAAACCATCCGCCAGCGCAAACAAGGTCCGCTCTGTATCTTCAACAGAAACGCCTTCCGGCAAGTCCACAATTACCTGAATTTCCGATTTATTATCAAAGGGCAGCAGCTTCACCGGCACAATTTTAAATGCAAACAAGGTCAGCGACAGCAAAGTCACACCGCCAACAAGCCCGAGAAACAACCAGGCATTGCGCCGCGACGCGATAACCGGCCCGGCTATCCGGCGATAAAACCGGCTCAACTTTGATTCGCCAGCCTTGCTGTCATCATGACCAGAAAGCTTGGCCTGTCCGGCAATGCGCATCATCAACCATGGGGCTATGCCAACGGCAACAAAGAAAGAAAACGCCATGGCGGCAGAGGCATTGGCAGGAATCGGCGCCATATAAGGGCCCATAAGGCCGGATACAAACATCATCGGCATCAAAGCTGCGATTACCGTCAGGGTCGCGATAATGGTTGGATTGCCAACCTCAGACACGGCGTCAATGGCTGCCTTCACCCGCGAGCGCCCATCCCGCATCGCCCAATGGCGGGCAATATTTTCAATGATGACAATCGCATCATCCACCAAAATACCAATCGAAAAAATCAAGGCAAAAAGACTGACGCGGTTAATCGTATAACCCATCATTTTTGATGCAAACATGGTCAACATAATGGTTGTGGGAATGACGATTAAGGTCACCACAGCCTCACGCCAGCCAATGGCAAAAGCGATAAGAATGACAATGGAAATGGTGGCCAATCCAAGATGGAACAAAAGCTCATTGGCCTTATGATTAGCGGTCTCGCCATAATTACGGGTCACCTCGACCTTGATCCCTTCCGGAATCAGCGGCCCTTTTAAATGCGCAACCCGTTCCATAATCGCTTCAGAGACCGTAACCGCATTGGCCCCCGGGCGCTTGGCCAAAGCCAAAGTGACAGCAGGTGCCATTTCAAACCCTGCCTGATTGCTCTTTGGCTCCAATGCCCAAACACGCGATTCTGTATCCGCGCCAATCACCCGAATCGTCGCCACATCGGAAAGATAGACCGTGCGACCATCGCTACCGCGCAATTCCAACCGCTGCAATGCGCTCAAACTCTCCACCTGATCACCGGCCTGCACCATCAGGGAAGAGCCATCCTGCCGCGCCATGCCCACCGGCATGGCCGAAGCCGCCTGCTCAACCGAAGCAACCAGTCGGCGCAGTGATATACCATTGGCCGCAAGCGCCTGAATATCCGGCTCAACCCGCATCTCCAAAGGACGGCCGCCAATCACCGAGGTCAGACCAACATCGTCTATTTTAATCAGCTCTTTTAATAATTCATCCGCCAACATCCATAGGGCCGTATCGTTCCAGACATCCCCGGTCCATGTCTCCGGCGATAATGTCAAAGTCACAATCGGCACATCATTAATACCGCGCCCCGTTACCATTGGCAGCGGCGTATTGGGGGGCAGGCGATCAAGATTGGCCTGTAGCTTTTCATGAATACGCACAATCGCCGCATCGGAATCCGTGCCGACATTAAACCGCGCCGTCACCAATGCGCCATCATCGCGACTTTGGGAATAAACATGCTCAACTTCAGGGATGGCTTTGATAATCTCCTCAAGCGGCTTGGTAATTTGCTCCACCACATCCGGGGCACGCAAGCCCGGTGCTGACACCATGACATCCACCAGCGGCACAGAAATCTGTGGCTCTTCTTCCCGTGGAATCGTCAGCAAAGCGATTAACCCGACCGCCAATGCGGTGAGCAGGAAAAGCGGGGTTAAGGGAGAGCGGATAGTGGCGCGGGTAATGCTGCCGGAAGGATCCATGTTCATGATATTACTCCGCAGGCTCGATAATATCATCAGGGCGCAAACCCGACAAAACCTCAAACCGCCCCTGCTGGCCAAGAAGCGGCGCCGCCAGAGCAACCGGCGCATCAACAAAACGCTCGCCGACTTTGACGCGGACAAAATCAACACCATAGCGGGTCGAGATATAATTTTCCGGCACCAAAATAGCCCGGCGCTCGCCAATCGGCGCGAGCACATCAACCCGCTCCCCCACCAAAGCGCTTAGCCCCCCCTCTACCGTTGCATCCGCTATCACCGCACCTTCACGCAGTTCCGGATAGACTTTTATAATCGTCGCCTGGCGCAATTCATTCTCGCGGGTTGGCAAGCGCAGAGAAACCGTCTCACCTTCTTTGATTTGCGCTGCGTGACGTTCCGGCAAGGACATGCGCACAAGACCATCCAGCGTTGCAAAACGGGCGATAACCTCACCGGGCGCAACAACCGACCCCTCAACCACGCTTACCTCGGTAACTCGCGCATCGGCAGGCGCACGAATATTGCCATCATCCTGGCGCGCCAACAGAGCCCGTCTTTCGGCGCGGGCGGCGGCAAGATTGCGTTTTAAGACATCAAGATTGGTGCGCTGTTCATCAAGACGCGCTTTTGGAAAAAAGCCTTCTGCAAAAAGTGCTTCATTGCGCTTTAAGTCAACTTCCCCCTGCTCCAATTGCGCTTGCAAACCGGCAATCCGGGAGGCCAATGCAGAAATTTTTGGCGCCAAAGTGCTATCGGTGATGACCGCAACAATATCCCCCTGACTGACCACATCACCTTCATCAATGGAAAGGCGCGTTACGATACCCTGCAAGCGAGAACGCGCCATAGCCGTATCGCCAGCCTCAATGCGCGCCACCACCGGACGATAATCAACGACAACACTTTCCTGTATTGTGATTATTCCGTCTGGCTCGTTTTCGGCTGCCCGGGCCGTAAATCCAAACGGGGAAATAAAAATAACAGCAAAGAAAATCTTCCAAATCTTGGTCATGATTTTGCGTCCTTGGGTTTTAAAAAATGGGTCTAGAGCCTATTTTTGTTTTGATGGAATCAAAACCGGGCTCTAAGTCTTTGTTTTTGAGCACTTCTTATCCGAAAACCGGTTCCCACTTTTCGGGAAGTGCTCTAGAAACGCCCCGAATCTTCCACATCACCTGTCGCCGGATTGATTTTTATGGTCGGAAAACCCGCCGCTTTCCATTGCCCCAGGCCACCCGCCATATGCAGGCCGGCACGGCCCGTAGCAGCCTTGAAGGCCTCTAATGCCTTGCGCGAACGCTTGCCCGATCCGCAGTGGAAAATAATCACCTGCTCGGTTGTTTTGGGCATGGCGCGGGGCTCAAATGTTGACAAGGGATGCAGCAAAGCCCCATGAATCCGCTCAAAAGCAAACTCCCTCGGCTCGCGAACATCGACCAAAACAGCCTCCCCGGCCCGTATTTTCTTTATAACAACCTCCGCTGGGAGGTCTTCTTGTTCTTCTCTTTGCACTGACATATCGCGGTTCATGCTCCATCTTGTTGATATTTATGGGTTATTTTTCTTGTCACTCTTTTTGTTGAATTAGCTATTGCTTATTTAAGCATTTTATAACATAATAAAACTGTCTTGACCAGACGCAATAGCAAAAAAATTCGCTGCGTTGAAAACCGGTCGGACAGGGCTAGACTTCAGCAGGCTTATTTCTCGGGGGTCAGAATCATACCGCCGGGAAATATATGAAATAGTCACCGCATCAAGCAGGCTTGGTGTGATCCATAACGACCAAAGACCGTCACCTGGTTTCATAAAAACAGGACGGCATTACAGGAGTTGCAAATGGCCCATATTGTTGTTTTAGGCGCAGGCCTTGGCGGCGTTATCGCTGCCTATGAAATTCGCGACAAGGTGCGCGAAGAAGACAAGGTCACAATCATCAATGAAAATGATTTCTATCAATTCGTTCCTTCCAATCCTTGGGTGCTTGTCGGCTGGCGTGACCGTAAGGATATTCTGGTCGATCTGGCCAAGCCAATGCAAAAGCGGCAGATTGACTTTATAGTTGGCAAAGCCGAACGCGTTGAACCAGAGCAAAAAACCATTCGCATGGGCGATGGTTCAAAAGTTTCTTATGACTATCTCGTTATTGCCACAGGCCCGGAACTTGATTTTGAAGCGATAGAAGGACTTGGTCCCAAAGGGCATACCCATTCGGTTTGCCATATTGATCATGCGATTGCGGCCAATCAGGCGTTTGAGGAATTTTGTAAAAATCCCGGCCCGGTTATTGTTGGCGCGGTTCAGGGGGCCTCCTGTTTTGGTCCTGCCTATGAAACGGCGATGATTATCGATACCGAATTACGCAAGCGCAAGATCCGCGACAAAGTGCCGATGACCTTTGTCACTTCAGAGCCCTATATTGGCCATCTTGGCCTTGATGGCGTTGGCGATACCAAGGGCGTGCTGGAAAGTGAAATGCGCGACCGCCATATCAAATGGATTACCAATGCCAAGGTTTTAAAAGCCGAAGCCGGCCATCTTCATGTGGAAGAGATGAATGAAGACGGCTCAACCAAAGCCGTCCATGACCTGCCAATGGATTTTTCCATGATGCTGCCGGCCTTTAAGGGGGTTGGCGCCGTTTGGGATATTGACGGTCTGGTCAATCCCCGTGGCTTTATCATTGTTGACAAGCATCAGCGCAATCCGAAATATCCGGAAATTTTCGGCATCGGCGTTTGCATAGCGATTGCACCACCAACCCCGACCGTGGTGCCAACCGGCGTTCCCAAAACCGGCTTCATGATTGAATCCATGGTAACGGCAACCGCAGAAAATATTGGCGCGCTGGTGCGTAATTCCGAGCCGCAAAGCGAAGCCACTTGGAATGCGGTTTGCCTTGCTGACTTCGGCGATGGTGGCGTTGCCTTTGTGGCACAACCACAAATCCCGCCGCGCAATGTCAATTGGGCCTCACAGGGCAAATGGGTGCATGTGGCCAAAGTCGCCTTTGAGAAGTTTTTTCTCGGCAAGATTCGCGCGGGCAAATCCGAATCCCTGTTCGAAAATGTCATGCTGCAACTCATGAAAACCCATAAATTGAAAAAGTAAGTGGAGTACAAACAATGCCATCAGAAAATCCTGCCCGACAAGACAGCTATCCGCTTGTCTGTTATGCCTGTGGCGCGCTCAATCGCGTACCACAAGGGGCGGTACTTTCTGGTGGCAAATGCGGCAAATGCAGCGCACCATTGGCAACCAGAAAACCGGTCGATATAGACAGCACAATCTTCGAGCGCCTATGGACCCATGATAAAGGCCGCTATGTGATTGATGTCTGGGCACCATGGTGTGGCCCCTGCCGGATGATGGCCCCCGCTTATGAGCAGGCGGCCCAAACCCTCGCAGACCATATTCGACTTTTCAAACTAAATTCCGACACCCATCAGGATGTTGCCGCCCGCCTCGGTATTCGCGGCATTCCAACCCTCATCGCCTATCAAGGGGGTCGTGAGATCGCAAAACAGGCTGGCGCACAAACCGGCGATGGCCTCACGCAATGGATAGACTCGGCCTTTCGAGCCTGATGCTCTGGTCCGCAGATTCAAAGAAAAGAGAAAATGATATGCTTAAAAACACCAATCTGTTCCGATCCTCCGCTATCAGCCTCATGGCTGTTTTCATGACCCCTATATCTCTGCCGGAAGCAGTACAACAGGCCTTGCAATTTGATCCGTCCATTTCAGAAGCCCGTGCGATTGTTGATCGCGAAAAGGCCGGGATTAGCGCCGCACAGGCCAATCGCTTGGTCACAATTGGCGTGCAAGGACAGCTCGGGGTTACGGAAACCGATTTCACAACAAGCTCTATTTCCCAAAACCCTCAACAAATTGGCTTGCAGGCAGAAATACCAATTTATCAATCCGGTGCCTTACGCGCTTCGATTGATGCATCAAAAAGTGCAAGCCTTGCCGCCGAAAATAATCTTGCAGGCACCAATGAAAAAATAGCCCTTGCTACGGTTGAAGCCTATGCCAATGCCTGGCTGGCAGATCGCATTTATGAGGTCAGTGCAGAGCAGGTAAAAACATTTGAAATCCGCCTTGAGGAAACGCGCTCGCGCATGGCGCAGGGTCTTGTAACCAAAACCGATATTGCGCTTACCGAAGCGCGCCTTGCTTCTGCGCAAGCCCGTCATGCCACCAATCAGGCGGCTTTGATTGCTGCGCAAGCGAAGCTTGCCCGCCTGACCGGTATTGACGATCCCCGCCCGGTCACAGCATTCGATCATAACTTGCCACTGCCAGCCAATTTTGATGACGCCATGGCCGAGATTCTGCAAGCCAATCCCGATCTCGCCGCCGCCAAAGCCATGGCCCAATCCGCCGGCTATCGCGTGCAACAAACCAAGGGTCAGTTTGGGCCCAAACTCATCCTGTCAGCACGGGCCTCCCGCACTGAAGAGAGTTATTTTTTCTTCAATCAACCGGTAGAAGATGTGGGCGCCTTTGTTGGATTTGAAATGCCTCTTTTCACCAGCGGCCTGCGCGGTGCAAAAATCCGAGAAGCCCGGGCAGGCGAGGCGCAGGCACAAGCCGGTGCAAGACGCGCTGAATTGCAATTACGCGAAGCGGTCGCGGGCTTGTGGGGCAATTTGCAGGCCAGACGCCAATCCCTAAACGCCGCCATGCGTGCAGAAGAGGCTGCCCGTCTGGCTGCCAAAGGCGCACAAAAAGAATATGAAGCCGGCATCCGCACGCTCGTAGAAGCGCTGGACGCAGAAAATGATTATCGCGATGCACAGATTGCCCGCTATCGCGAGCATGTGGCTTTATTTATCGCCGAAGCGCGTTTGTTGTCTCTGGCGTCAAAGCTTGAAGAAACAATTGCCCCCTAAAGCGTTTCCCGAAAAGTGGGAACCGGTTTTCGGG
>JALSJA010000254.1 GCA_026989615.1 Parvularculaceae bacterium
CATGCCACAGGCTTTCCTCTTCGGGCACGGTTTCGAGATATTTCAATATCCCGCCCTTCAAATGATAGACCTCGTCAAAGCCATGCTCGATCATATAGGCGCTGGCTTTTTCGCAGCGAATACCGCCGGTGCAGAACATGGCAATCGGCGGGCGCTCGCCTTCGGGATATTTCGATTTCAACCCGTCCACAAATTTCTTGAACTCGGTAAAACTTGCGGTTTCCGGGTCAATGGCATTTTCAAAAGTGCCAATCTTATATTCGTAATCATTGCGGGTATCGATCACCAACATATTGCTGTTTTTGATGAGATCGTTCCAATCCTGTGGTTCCACATATTGGCCAACCACCACATTGGGATCCGCCTCGGGGGCGCGCAGGGTGACAATTTCCTGCTTCAAGCGCACTTTCATCCGCAAAAAGGGCTGCGCGCTGGCATAGGAATATTTAATCTCGATATCCGCAAAGCGCGGGTCGGCGCGCAATATTTCAATAAATTTATCCATGCCCGCCGGACGTGCTGCAATGGTGCCGTTAATGCCCTCTTGCGCCAGCAATAAAGTGCCATGGACCCCATGGGTCTCGCAGGCGGCGGTCAAATGGCTGCGCAAAGCCGCGCAATCCTTGATGGTCACAAATTTATACAGGGCCGCAATTTTGTAATTTTCACTCATCTTCCATCCATTCCCGTAAGCGCCAGCCAATATCGCTTCTGTAAAACCCTTCCGGCCATTCAATCCTGGCGACCGCCCGATAGGCGCGCTCCAGCGCTTCAGGGCCATTATCGGCCAGCGCTGTAATATTCAGCACCCGCCCGCCATTGGCCAGCCATTTTTCGCCCTCGCGTCTGGTGCCCGCATGAAAAATCTCGATCCCCTCCATGGCGGCGGCGGCATCGAGGCCCTTAATCACGCTACCTTTTTCATAAGCGCCGGGATAGCCCTTGGCAGCCATGACAATCAATGCGGCACTGCGTCCCGACCAATCGAGCCGGTGGTCGGCCAGTTCGCCGCTGGCGCAGGCCATCAGCACCGGGGCCAGATCACTTTGCAGGCGGCGCATCAATATCTGACATTCTGGATCCCCGAAGCGGACATTATATTCAATCAGCCTGGGGCCATCCTCGCAAATCATCAGCCCCGCATATAAAACCCCGCAATAGGGCATGCCCTCTTCGCCCATGGCCCGCACTGTCGGTTCTATAATCTCTTCCATGGTGCGGGTATAGATTTCTCCGGTGAAAACCGGTGCCGGGGAATAGGCCCCCATGCCGCCCGTATTGGGTCCCTTATCGCCATCAAAAGCACGTTTATGGTCCTGGGCCGCCACCATGGGTAAAATGGCCTCCCCATCGGTGAGGGCGAAAAAGCTTGCCTCTTCTCCATGAAGAAATTCCTCAATGACAATCTCGGCGCTGGCATCACCAAATTGACCGGACAGCATGTCTTCTATCGCCGCTTCGGCCTGTTTTCGTGTTTCGGCGATGATCACGCCTTTACCTGCGGCCAGCCCGTCCGCCTTAATCACATAAGGGGCGCTCATGCTGTCGAGAAATTCCTTGGCCGGCGCAGGCGCGCCAAAGCGCCCATAGCGGGCGGTGGGGATATTATATTTGGCGCATAAATCCTTGAGAAAGCCCTTGGAGGATTCGAGCTGCGCCGCCGCCTTGCTGGGGCCAAAACAGGCAATATTCCTGGTTTTCAACTGATCGGCCAGCCCCAGCGCCAAAGGCACTTCCGGCCCGCACACCACCAGTGAAATGGCGTTTTTGGCGGCAAAATCCACCAAAGCCGGCACATCCTTGTCGGCAATATCCAGTAATTGAGCCATATCCCCCATGGCATCATTGCCCGGGGCGGCGTAAATCTTCTCCACCACAGGGCTTTTGCCCAGCGCCCAAACCAGGGCATGTTCACGACCACCGCCGCCTACAACCAAAACACGCACAAGCCCCATGCCCTTTCATCTCACCAAATTGTCACATGACAGCTTTTAAGCGTTCAGCGAAGGTCTTTTCAATGGTGGGAATGCGAGATTTTTTAAAGGGCAAGGGCAAGGTCTGGCCCCGAACGCGAAAGCAGAAGTTTTTTGCGTGGGGCGGGGCTTTGGCGATCAATCTGGCGCTGTTTTCCGTGCTGGCCATGACCATGGAATTGAAAATCGGCTTTGCCCTGCCCAATATGCGCAATCCCCTGCCGGTGGAAGTGATTTCGGCGGAGGATTTTGCTGCCCTGAACAAGCCTGAACCAACTCCGCCGCCCAAGCGCCAAATCCGCCTTGACAGGATAAAGCCCGCGCCTGAGCCGGACCCCCTTCCTGAGCCTGAACCGGAGCCCGAGCCGATCAAAATTCCGGAATTGAAACCCGAAGAGGAAAAATTCGAGCCGCCCCAGCCGCAGAGCCCCCCGGAGCCCTTGATCGAGGAGGTGCCGATTGAGGACTTGCCCATTGCCGAGACTTTTCCCCTGGAAGAGCCCCCTGTCGAGGAACCGCCAATCGAAGAGCTTACGGTTGAGGAGGAGCCGCTGGCGGAGATAGTGCCGGTGGAAGAGGCCCCTCTTGCAGACATTATCGAAGAGCCTGTGGAAGAGGTGATGGTTGAGGGCGATCTTGTTGAGGAGCCTGTCCCCGAAGAGCCGGAACTGGCGGAGACCATGCCACCGGAAGATGCGCCCTTCATTGAACAGGAAGCAGAACAGCCGCCCATTGAAGCGCTTGCCGAGCAGGAGCCCGATCCTTTCGCTATCACTGCCGAGCGTCCAGATAGTTTGCCCGAAGAAGAAATCGAGGAAGAAGAGGCTGTCGCTGAAATTGGCGGCGATCCGGAACAGCCCCCTGTGGCCAATGCACCGCCCGCCAATCCCGATGATCCTTATGCGGGCCTATCGGGCCCGGAAATTGATGCTCTTTACAAGCAGCGTTCTTTGCCTGCGGTCAATCTGCCCCAAGCCAATGCTGGCGGGTCGTCCGGGGTTACCGCGATCTTCTGCCCGGATGTTTTTGACAATGATGACAAGGTGCAGGAATGCGCCGGGCGGCCGGAAATCCGTTCCGGATGGCAGCCCGGCAATGAGGATTGGTCCGAGGTCATTGACAGCCTGCAACGGGGCGGGGTGGCGACCATTTCCAATCCGCAAACGGGGCCGGCGGGGGATCGCAAACCGGTGCCGGGATCGCGCCATGCGCCGCTGACCACCGAGGAAGCGATTTTGGGTCGCGGCACTGCCGAGAATATCCAAGACGCCAAAGGCATTGCGGCTCTCAAGGAAAACAGTCTTGGGGTTGAAAATGTGGCCGGGGCCGATATGGGCGAAGGCATGGTGGCAGGCGAGTTTTATATCAATGGCGGGTGGGAGCCCAACTGGACCCTGTCTGACAAAACCCGTATGGAAAGGGAGATGCTGGAGAAAATGCGTGCATTGGAACGTCAGGGCCAATCCATCGATTTGGAAAAAGATAAAGAATGATAATGCCGACAAGCACGGGTTCGAATTTGAAAGAATATTCCGTTTCGGAAATTTCCAGCCAGGTCAAACGCCTGATTGAAGGCGAGTTTGCCCATATACGTATTCGCGGGGAATTGGGACGGGTGGTTATTGCCGGGTCCGGCCATGTCTATCTTGATTTGAAAGATGAGCGCGCTTCGCTTTCCGGGGTTATCTGGAAGGGGCAGGCGGCGCGTCTCAAAGTCAAACCCGAACAGGGGCTTGAAGTGATTGCCACCGGGCGTTTGACGACTTTTCCCGGACAGTCCAAATATCAGATCATTATCGAAGCGCTGGAGCCTGCGGGCGCGGGCGCACTGATGGCCTTGTTCGAGGAGCGCAAGAAGAAGCTTGCCGCTGAAGGCCTGTTTGATGATGCGCGCAAAAAGCCCCTGCCCTTTTTGCCCAAAGTGATCGGTGTTGTGACCTCGCCTTCGGGGGCTGTCATTCGCGATATATTGCATCGCCTGCGCGAACGCTTTGCCAGCCATGTGCTGGTCTGGCCAAGTCTCGTGCAAGGGGAAAAAGCGGCAGCGCAAGTGATTGCCGGTATTGAAGGTTTTAACGCTTTGCCATTGGATGGTCCGGTGCCAAGGCCGGATGTGATTATTGTGGCCCGTGGCGGGGGCTCTCTGGAAGATTTATGGTGCTTCAATGATGAAGCCTTGGCGCGGGCGGCGGCGGCCAGTGATATTCCGCTGATTTCGGCGGTGGGCCATGAAACCGATACGACTTTGATTGATTTTGTTGCTGATCGGCGGGCCCCGACGCCAAGCGCGGCGGCGGAAATGGCTGTGCCTGTGCGCAGTGAATTACTGGCGGAACTGGCCAATAAAGCCCACCGGATTGCACGGGTCGCCGCGCGGCAATTTGAAACGGCGCGGCTGTCGCTAATGGCGGCGGGACGTGGCCTTGGCACACCGGCGCGGCTGCTGGATGAGCCAAGCCAGCGCCTTGACCGGGCGGGCATGGATTTGAAGCGGGGGCTAAAGCGCCTGATCGAGCGACGCGCTGACCGCTTGGCCGGCTTGCGCCTGTCGCCGGAATCCTTGCGTCGGGAAATGGCCCGCCAAAGGGAGCATTTGACCACGCTTGGTGGGCGCCAAAGCAATGCCATGGCCCGCAATCTGCAGCAGCAAGATGCAAGGCTTTCTCATCTTGGCGCCCTATTGCAATCCTATTCCTTTAAGGGCGTGCTGGAGCGCGGTTATACGCTGGCTCTGGATGAGGCGGGCCGGATCATTCGCAGTGCCAAAACCCCGCCTGAAAACAGCAATGCCGTTTTGCGCTTTGCCGATGGCGAGCGGGAAATTCGTTTTGGAGCGGGCGAAAAGCCCAAAAAGCGCGCCAAGCCCAGCAGGCCCGACTCTGGCAGCACACAGAAATCCCTTTTTTAAATTTTCTGGAATCCACCCCGGAATTATCCCTTTATTTAGACATAATTGCCCAGTAAAAGGCGTTATAATTATCGGGGTAACAATAATGACCAAGGAAGACGGGGTCGGCACAGAAAATGTGGCGGGCGATATGGCCAATGCCATTGCGGTAAAGGCAATCCTTTTAACGGAAAAACTTATTCATCTGGTGGATATCGAAACCATTGCCAAGGCTACTGACAGTTCCGAGGCTGTCATTGCCAAGGATATGGTGGAGCGGCGGGCCGGCGGAGAGGTTCAGGCTCTGGCCGGATTGCAAGCCCTTGGCGAGGCGGCCAGGCTGCGCTTTATCAAGACATTATGGCTGCTCGCCCTTACCCAGCATGATTGGCATGATGCCGAGGAGCGGCTGATATATCAAATCAGCGATTTCATCGGCCTCAGCCGCAAACAGCTTGTCAAAGCCGGGCAGGAGGTTGCCAAAGCGCTGGGGCCGGAGGTCAAATAGGGCAGTATTTTCACCCCTCGCTTCACTGGGCAATCCGGCCTATACTGGCCTTGGAAATGGGGGCGAAATTAGGTGCCCTCTGGCACCTATAAAGCTTTGGAGCAGGCAGAAATGAATCCCTTTGATGGTTTTGGGCAAAAGGACGGTGAGGCCGTTTTGAAATATCTTGATGCGGATTTTGCCGTATTAAAGCCCGGTGCCTATGTGATTTGTGCCATTACCGGCAAGAAAATTCCCCTTGATCAGTTGAAATATTGGAATGTCGACAAGCAGGAAGCCTATGCGGATGCCGATGCCGCCTTGCAAGGCTTTACCGCAGGGGCGTCGTAAGGAGTTGTTATGACCCAAAAGTCTTCCGGAAAATCTGGCCGCCTCACGGCGCGCGGGTTGATCTTTATTCTGGCTTCCCTTGGCGGTGTCGCCTTTGCCAGCGCCGCTATCATCTCCGGCAATCAGGACAAAATTGATAATGATGCCCAAAGCGCCAAACAGGCCTTGGACAGTCTGCATTTTTCTGATGCCCCCGGCAATCCGGTTTCGGCGGCACATATGGACGATGTGAAAATTGCCGCCCTCGACAATCAGGCCATCAAAGCAAGTCTTGCGCCGCCGGAAGTCGTGCTTGAAGGCGCGTTTGCCCAAGGCGGTCTGGTGCGCGGGAAAACCGAGCCCGGGGCCAGCGTCAAGCTTGACGATATTGATGTCATGGTCGACCCGGAAGGCTGGTTCATGCTCGGCTTTCATCGCGACCATCCGGATAGCGCGACGCTGGTGGTCACCAGCAAGGATGGCCGCCAATATCAGCAAGTGCTGAGCATTGAAGATCGCGAATTTAATATTGAGCGCATTGACGGCCTGCCGGACAATAAGGTCAGCACTTATACGCAAGAAGAGCTGGCCAAAATTGGTCGCGACAAGGAAAAGAAAACCGCGGCGCGGATGAAAACAACCCCCGACGCATTGTGGCGCGACGGGTTTGACTGGCCTTTGACCGGGCGGATTTCCGGTCAATTTGGTTCGCAAAGAATTTTGAACGGTGTGCCAAAGCGCATGCATTCCGGCGTTGATATTGCTGCCCCTACGGGCACGCCGGTACACGCCCCTGCCGATGGCATTGTGACCCTGGCTGAAAGCGATATGTATTTTGAAGGTGGACTGGTATTCATCGATCACGGGCAATGGGTGGAAACCATTTTCATGCATATGTCCGAAGTGAAGGTGAAGGCAGGCGATCGTGTAAGCAAGGGGCAAGTCATCGGCGCCGTTGGCGCCACCGGGCGCGCCACCGGACCGCATCTGCACTGGTCGATGAAATGGAAAAACCGGCTGGTGGATGCAAAATTGGCCGCCGGGCCAATGCCGGAATAGTTTTCAGGAGCCAAAGCCCCATGACAGGTAATATTTTTCCAAAACTGATATTGGTGTTGATGGGGCTGGTCGTTAGCGCCTGCGCCGGGGGCAATTATGAAGACCTGCCCTCTGGTCGGGATAGTGTATTGCCGCCGCCCGCATGGAGCGGTGATGGTCTGCAAGCTGACAAAGGCGATATGTGTGGCGGGATTGCCGGGGTCCGTTGTGGCGATGAGCGCCTTTATTGTGCCATGGAATTCGAACAATGCACGCAAGTCGCAGACGCTGCCGGCTCCTGCAAAATAAAGCCTGAAATATGCACCATGATTTACGCACCGGTTTGCGGCTGTGATGGCAAGACCTATGCCAATGATTGCATTGCCGCCAGCAAGGGCGTTTCCGTTGCCGCCAAAGGGGCATGTAAAAATCAATAGCCGGAAGTCATGCCCCTTCGGCCCGCCTTCGGGTCTCGAAGCGGGGTTGGTAAAGCGGGATGGGCGGGCTCAGAATGAGGGGGAGAGGTGGGGCGGGTTTGTTTTTGATGATTTGCGGGCCTCTTCCCCCGCAAGCGGAAAAAGACCTACTCGCTACTCCCTACACCTGAAAGGCTTCAAGCTCGGGATTCGTCGGTCAATTCCAGCGCATAGCCCGCCGAGCGCACAGTGCGGATCGGATTTTTAGCCCCATGGCGTGACAGGGCTTTGCGCAAGCGGCCAATATGTACATCCACCGTGCGCGCTTCCACATAGACATCGCTGCCCCATACGGCATTTAGTAATTGTTCGCGGGAAAATACCCGGCCGGGATGCTGCATCATATGGTCGAGCAGACGAAATTCCGTTGGCCCGAGATGGATTTCCTTTTTGGCCCGGCGCACCTTATGGGCAACGCGATCAATTTCAATATCGCCAAAGCTGGATATGTCATCGGTTAATCCCGGGCGGATCCGGCGCAGCACGGCTTTGATGCGCGCCACCAATTCACTCATGGAGAAGGGCTTGGTCATATAATCATCGGCGCCGGTATCAAGGCCACGAATACGATCGGCTTCTTCTGAGCGTGCCGTCAACATAATCACCGGAATGTTTTTGGTGCTGGCGCGGCTGCGCAGACGGCGGCATACTTCAATGCCGGTGACCTTGGGCAGCATCCAGTCGAGAATAACAATATCCGGTGTTTCTTCTTCAACCCTGAGCAGGCCTTCCTCGCCATCACCGGCGACAGAAACCGCAAAGCCTTCCCGCTCCAGATTATATTCGAGCAAGGTTGCCAAAGATTCTTCGTCTTCGATAACAAGAACTTTTGTCTGGCTCATAATGCCTCCGGCAAATATCAACTCTGTTCGGGGGTCGGGGATGCAAGATGGGTTTCGTCACCGGAAGAGCGCTCCCCCTCCAGCCTTTTGCCGGTGGCTGTGAAATACACCCGCTCGGCAAGATTGGTGGCGTGGTCGCCGACCCGTTCAAAGTTTTTGGCAACAAAAACCAGATGGGTGAGCGCGTTTACATCGGCCGGGTCTTTGGACATGACCAGCAAAATCTCGCGAAATACCGAATTATAAATTTCGTCAATTTCCTGATCCCCGGCCCAGATGGCGGTTGCCGTCTGATAATCATTGCGCGCCATGGCGTCCAGAATTTCTGAAACCTGCCGCAAGGCAATTTTGCCCATGCGCACCACAGACGAATGGGCTGCCGTTTGTTTGCATTCGCTCAGGACAAGGGATCGCTTGGCAATATTTTTTGCCAGATCGCCAATCCGTTCCAGATCATTGGCATTGCGCACAGCCGCCAAGGCTTCAGTCATCTGCTCCGGCGAGACCCGGCGATTTTGCAGCGCCTCGGTGACCACTTCTTCTATCCGGTGTTCGCGCTGGTCGATTTCGTCATCACGCTCAATGATTTTTCTGGCCAGTTCCATATCGCGTTCGTCAAAGCACAATATGGCGTCGGCCAGTTGTTTTTCCACCATGCCACCCATATCGGCAATTTCTACCGATAGTTTGGCCAGGGGATTCCCCAAAATGGATGACAGGCGCATGCCCATGAATTGCTGCTTTCTGATACCGACAAGCCCAAGAGGGAGCCTTATGGCAGAGTTTTATGACATATTTATATCGGCTTTATACTGTCTTTCGCCGATTTCGGCAAAAACAGGCATGTAAAAGAGGAGCCACAGCCCGGCAGGCTGGATATTTGAAAACCCCCGCGATGGCGGTTCATAATATGTTTGACGATGGCCAGCCCCAGCCCCGTGCCCCCGCGCTGGCGGCTTTGCTCGGGGTCAATGCGATAAAAGCGCTCGGTCAGGCGCGGTAAATCCTCGCGTTTGATGCCCGGCCCATTGTCACAAACCTGCAAATAGATGAGATCGCTTACGCTCAGCTCGGCTGCCACGGCAATACGCGCGGCCGTATCCCCGCTTTGCGGAGCCTCTTCGCCACAATATTTCTCTGGCCGTCCCAGCCCCAAAATGATTTCCACCTTGGGATCCGGCAGGGAATATTTCATGGCATTATCCATCAGATTTTGCACAATCTGGATAATCTGGTCGCGATGGCCAAGAACGAAAAGATTTTCCATATCCGTTTTCAAAGTCAGCTTCACTTCCGCGCCGCGTTTTTCAATCAAAGGCTTTAGAGTATCGCGAACATCCTCCACCACTTCTTTCAGATTGATACTGTCTGTGGGCGGCAGGTTTTCGTTTAATTCGATCGCTGACAAAGACATCAGATCAGACACCAGCCTTTGCATGCGCTCGGCCTGTTTCTGCATGATTTTGAGGAATTTCTCGCGGGCTTCGGGGTCGTCTTTGGCGTGACCGCGCAGGGTTTCGATAAAACCAAGCATGGAAGCCAGAGGCGTGCGCAATTCATGGCTGGCATTGGCGATAAAGTCCGAGCGCATTTTTTCCACCCGGCGCTCCTGGGTTAAATCCATCAACACCAAGATCAACCGGTCATCCACAGCGCTGGTGGTCTGGCTCTCACTGTCTTTTTCTCCCAGAGGGCTTAGAAATATGCGCAAAGAGCGCGGGGTGGTCCCGGCCAGTGTTATTTCAACCTGTTGCACCTGTCGCTTGTCGAGCGCTTTTTCGGCGGCGCGGCGAATCGCCGGGGCCCGTAAGATTTGCGATAAATGCTGGTTTTGCAAGGACGCTCCGGCGAAGGTCTCGGCCGCCGGATTGGCCATCTCGATCAGTAAATCGCGATTGAGCAGAAAGACCGGTTCCGGCAGGGCGTTCATCACCGCCCGCAAACGCTCAAAGGCGCGCAATTCCTGCCCCACAAGATCGCGCAAAGGCGCCGACCAGTCGACCCGCCCGGACAGGAAATAGCGCAGCGCCAGCGCCAGTAAAATTGCCAGCCAGATGAGGCTGACAAGGAGAAAGTCAATGGGCGTGAACAGGGCAAAAAACACGATAATGGCAAGGGACATGCCCGCCGCCCAGAAAAAATCATGGCGGCGCACGCGCTTGGCAATGGCGCGAATTTCCTTGTTGATATCCCGTTCGATGGCGCTTTTACCTTGTCTGAAATGCCTGCCTCAAGGGGCTTTTACCGGAAAGCGCCGGAAAAGGAAAATCCCCCTCTTTGGGCTGGCAAAACCCCTGTAATGAGCTAAAACAAGGCCCATGAAATGGCTGACCCATATGGCGAACCCGGAGCGGTTCCTGAAATTTGCAAAACCTGCCTTGCCTGTTTTTGCCGTGTTGACAGTTTTATTACTGCTGGTTGGCGGGCTTTGGTCTTTGCTGATTGCCCCGGAAGACAAATTGCAGGGCGCGGCGGCGCGGATGCTATATGTCCATGTCCCTGCCGCGTGGATGTCCATGGCAGTCTACGCCTTCATGGCCGGGGCATCGCTGGTGGGCTATATCTGGCGCCATTCCCTGGCTGATTTTGCCGCCCGTGAAGCAGCCCCTCTGGGCATGGCATTTACGTTTCTGGCGCTATTGACCGGATCGCTTTGGGGCAAAACCACCTGGGGGGTGTGGTGGGATTGGGATGCCCGCATGACTTCCATGCTGGTCTTATTGTTTATTTATGCCGGCTATATCACCCTGTGGCGGGTGATTGACAATGAAGCCCAAGCGGCGCGGCTGGCGGCTATTTTGTGCATGATCGGCGCTATCAATATTCCGATTATCAAATTCTCGGTGGATTATTGGGAAACCTTGCACCAACCGGCCAGCATCATCCGTGAGGGTGGACCGGCCATGCCGCCTTCCATGTATTTGCCTTTATTTGTGATGGCCTTTGGCTATCAGTTTTTATTTGCGAGTTTGCTGGTCATGCGGTTGCAAACCGTCATCTGGCGCCGCCGCTCTATGCCGGTGCGCCCGGCCAGTCGTCCGGCCGCCAATCACCCGGTCAGCGCCCCGCAAGCCAGTACCCAATCCGCCAATGCCAATCCGGATACAAGCCCATGAATGAAAATGAAATTGATATCAGCCATTATATCCAGGAAATTGATCCGACCCCCTATATTGCCGCCTCATGGATTGTTTCCGGCCTGTTGCTCGGGGCCATGGCCCTTTGGGTCTGGTATGATTGGCAAAAGGCGCGCAAAAATATTTAACCCCGGATTTTAAAAGAAACCCGTTATGACAGATCAAACAGGACCAAGCCCTGACAGCAAGAAACCGCCGCAA
>JALSJA010000255.1 GCA_026989615.1 Parvularculaceae bacterium
GCTTGCAAACGGTTTTGGCGGATGCACTGACTTTCGTTCAAAACGGTGCCGATGCCTGGGTGGTGATTGCCGAAGGGGGCAAAAATCCGGTTTATACCATTGATGACGCCTTGATCATTATAGAAAACACACTGATTAGCGACCTCACCCTTGCGAATGACTTTATTTTGGGTGCTTGAATCGGGCCTTGTTTATGGGGCCTGACCCTAAACATCTAGAGCCTATCCGGTTTTGATTCCAGCAAAACCGAAAACGCTCTAGGGGGTTGTTTGCGGTTCCTCTTCCTCTCCGGTCTCATTGTCACTCGGGGGCGACCCGAAGGGAAGGCCGAGCGCTTTGCCCAATTCCTGTTCGGCGCGCTGGCGGGCGATATCTTCGAGAGATTGTGGTTGCGAGGCTTCTGTTTCCGGTCCGTTGTCTTGTGTTCCTTTATCGCTATTTTCCGGGGCGGGGTCGTCGGCAGCTTGGTCACCACCGAGCAATTTCCCAAGTTCCTCATTGGCGCGATCTTTTAGCTGGTCTTCCGGATTGGCACCTTCTTCTTCGCTATCGGGCAGGCCAAGCGCGTCCTGTAGCCGCTCTTCAGCGGTGCCGCGAATGACATCCCCAAGCGTGCCGCTATCCGGCACCGGAATACCGTTTTGTTGTAGTAATCCGCGCAGGCGATTATCGGTCAATTGCCGGATCAGGCTTTGTGCATCCACCGAGACGGAGGCCCCATTAAAACCACCAGCAATTTGTAGCGGGATAGAAAAACTGCTGCCGGAGCCATCCTGCATTTGCGACAGGACGGGGGCTAGTTTCAAAGACAGGCGCTGCGCGGGCAGATCAATGGAGCCGCTGCCACTGACAGTAAAATACGGGCCGGTGAGACTTATGTCTCTGGTGCTGATAATGCCATTATCCATGGTGAAAGCGGCGGCCAATGCGGAAAAATCTGTTTTCGCGCCTTCCCCTCTGGCGCTGGCAATGGCGTTGGCAAAAGCGTCGCGATCAAATGCGCCTGCCTGCAAACCCTTGACAATATCAATGATTGATTTGGTCATGCCGCCAAGGTCGATGCCTTCCAGCACACCTTCCTGCAGGTCAAAGGCGCCACCACCATCAAGGGCGCGCATCAGCGCCGCTTGCGTCGAGCCCGTTGTGGCAAAGCTAATGGTCAGGTCGCCGCGGCCACCAAGGCGGTTAAGCCCCATGACCGAGGATGCAAAATCGCGGGCATCAAGCCCCTGCATGACGAAATTACCCCGAATAACAGGCATGGCGCTGGAGGCATCAACAATCATCTGCCCCTCACCGGTTCCGCCATAAAGGGTGAGGGCATCAAGCTTGGCGGTTAATTTGCCACCGCGCATGGTTGCGGTAAGGGCGCTTTGGCCAAAGCTGATATCATGCAGCAGGATCTCATTGGCCCCGACGGTAAAATGGCCATCAACCGTGCGCAGGAAATCAAAATTCATTTCCTCTTCCGACCAGGCCGGGAAGGGGGCGTTTTTATCGCGCTTATTGGCGCGGGCGGCCTCATCGGGCGCCGGCAGATAGGGGCGCAAATCCAGCGAGGAAAGGTTAAGCTGGCCATCGACCTTGGGTCGTGCGCCGCCCCAGAAAAAATCAA
>JALSJA010000256.1 GCA_026989615.1 Parvularculaceae bacterium
ATAAAAGGAAGCTTGAATCACAGTTCATCCAATTTGTGAATCCTGATACTCAACAAACCCTAGAGCACTTCTGCGAAAAGTGGGCCCTTCGAGACTCTGCTTCGCAGTTCCTCAGGGTAAGGCCGGTTTTCGGATAAGAAGTGCTCTAGAAATATCTTAGCTAAACCTTATCGACACTTCAAGTGTCGGGCCCTTTGTTTTCCCGCCGCTCCCACAAAGCCAGCAAGGTCAGGGTTGGTACAAAACCATCAAACTGGTCAGAAATCTCAACCGTCTCCCATAGCTGAAACAACCCCTTCCAGCCAAACATGGCGACCGCCATGGCCGTGAAAACAAAATCGGTCACAGTGCCAAAACCCATTACGCGACCAAGGGTAAAATCGAATAAATCCAGTGCCATGGCGAGGAGCAATTTGGCATTGCGCGCATTGAGACGCGATTTTTTTGTCCCTAGTTTCGCTTTACCCATTTTGAAAACCACGCCCCCTCATCCCGTTTCCTTCAGGAAGTTTTGCACATCAGCAAGAAACGCGTCAAATGCATCATGGTGCAGCCAATGGCCGGCATTTTCATAATTGATAAGACGAACATTGTTCAAAGCCGTCATCCGACCATCGCGTTCAGGATCACTGGCCCAGCTATCGGCACCGCGCATCAGCAAAATCGGACACCTTATACCACTAAACTGATAGAGATAGTCTTCCGGCCGGGTCATGGACGGCAAATAAAATCCCAGCAGAGGATCATGCTTCCAACCCCAGCCTTGCCCATATTGACGAATACCATGCAAAGCCAAATGGCGGGCCTGTTCCGGTTTCAGATTTTCATGGACTGCTTGCAATCGCGCCACGGCTTCCTGCGGATTGGCAAAACGGCGCTCTTTACGGTTGAGTTTGGCCAATTTGCGGTCGATCCATTTGCGCAAATGTTCGCCCGGTGCAGCCGCACGAAACCTATCATACATGGCTTGCGAAACCCCAAGCCCCTCCATGGCAATCACGGATCGGCAGCTATCGGGAAAAGCTGCTGCCAGATGAAGAACAATATTCCCGCCCAAAGAATGCCCCATCAGATGAAACGGCCCGGTAATGCTGTGTTTTTCTTCCAGCCGCACCATGACAGCCGCCACATCCGCGACCATATCATGATGATCATACCCCCCGCCCGGCACATGGCCGCTATCACCATGGCCACGCAGATCGATAGCAATCAGACAATAGTCTTTTATCAGGCCGGCTATTGTCCAATCCCAGGAACGCGCATGATCCTTGGTTCCATGCACCAGCAAAATGGGTGGCTTGCGCTGGTCGCCCCATAGAAGGACATTGATCGCCAACCCTAATATATCAACAGTCACCCGCTCCGGCAAAATGCCCACAATATCTTCAATCTCGGGCATCGGGGTCTTCACACTGCTGGACTGGCGCTGATTGTTCATTGGGCCTCATACTCTTTTCGGGCTATTTTTTGAAGTTAAAGACGCAAGGCCTGAATATCCCTCCATTGGCCTTAAAAGTCCCGTCAATTTAGCAGCCGCTCTGGCCGTGGCTTCAAGGCAACGCTTGCAATATTCCTTGTTGTTTCAACGCTTTGCCATTTGACACAAGCAAGCA
>JALSJA010000257.1 GCA_026989615.1 Parvularculaceae bacterium
TAAAAGTTTCGCTATTTGCAGGAGCAAGTTTTCCAATAGCATCAACTTTCGCGGCTTTCCATTCATGCCCGGCGATGATGCGGTGTTGCAAGTGCCCTATCGGCAGGATCGCAATGACGGGGGCAAAAGATGAGTTTGACAAAACAAAACCCGCCACAGGCGGACCCTGCGACAATCATCGACAGTGCAAAAAAATGGTGCGGCACCCCCTATCGCCATCAGGCAAGCGCATTGCAGCAAGGGGCTGATTGCCTCGGTCTGGTGCGCGGGGTGTGGCGCGATGTGGTCGGGGCGGAGCCAGCCCCCATCCCGCCCTATAGCCCCGACTGGGTGGAATTGCGCAAGGATGATCCCTTACTGGCGGCAGCGCAAAAATTTCTGTTGCCCATAGATAAAAAAGCCCGCGCCCCCGGTCATGTGCTGCTGTTTCGCATCATGCCGGGTAGCGCCGTCAAACATATGGGTATCCAGTCCGCGGAGCATCGCTTCATTCATGCCTATGCGGGCCAGCATGTGTGCGAGAACTGGCTAAGTAGCTGGTGGCGCTCGCGCCTTGTGGCGGTTTTTGCCTTTCCAAAAAGGGAGATCCTATGAGCCAGCTTATCGTTACCGCTGCAGCCACTGCCGGGCGCGCAGCTTTGCGGGCGGCGGCTACTGGCATTGGGCGCGGGATTGCCGGAGCGGCGGCGGGCTATGCCTATCGCGGCTTGCGCAATCTTATTTTGGGTCCGGCGCAAGTGACCCGCGAAGGGCCTCGGCTGGAAAATTTTCGCCTGCAATCCTCAACCCCCGGCGCTGGGGTGGCGCAGGTTTTTGGACGCGCCCGCATTGCCGGACAAATCATCTGGGCGTCGCGTTTTCGCGAAACCGTGCAAAGCACTACACAGACAAATGGCGGCAAGGGCGGGTCGCGGCGGGTTGAAACCACCAGCACCGATTATCTCTATTCCATATCGCTGGCTATCGGCCTTGGGGCCGGGGAGATTACGCGCATTGGCCGGGTCTGGGCTGATGGCCGCGAAATTTCTTTGCGCGATTATAATTATCGCCTTTATCGCGGCGATGCTGCACAAATGCCGGATCCGTTGATTGAAGCGCTGGAGGGTAGCGCACCGGCTTTTCGCGATCTTGCCTATATCGTGTTTGAGGATTTGCCTTTGGCCGGTTTTGGCAATCGCCTGCCGCAATTTAATTTTGAAATCTTTCGTGCAGCCCCGGGCCAGCAAGGACTGGCCGGGGATATAAGAGCGCTGGTGATGATCCCCGGTTCCGGGGAAAGCGTTTATGATACACGCCCCGTCATGCGGGTGACCGGCGAGGGCGAGGCAGAAGCGGAAAACACCCATTCGGCCCTCGGGGAAACCGATTTTCTTGCCAGCCTCGACCATTTGCAGGCCAGCCTGCCCCGATGCGGTGCGGTCTCGCTGGTGGTATCGTGGTTCGGGAATGATTTGCGCGCGGGCCAATGCCAGCTTCGCCCGGGTGTTGAGATGGCGGATAAGCAAACCACGCCGGAGGACTGGATTGGCGGCGGGGTTTCCCGCGATAACGCCCATCTCATCAGCGCTTATAATGGCGCACCGGCCTATGGCGGTACGCCATCG
>JALSJA010000258.1 GCA_026989615.1 Parvularculaceae bacterium
GCAGTGAACCATGGGTCGGCGAGCGCCTCGTATGCCTGCGCAATAATCGCCGCAAAGGCTTGCTCAACGGCGGCCTATGGAAAGTTACCGCCCGCCATGGGCACCGCCGTGGCATGTTGCGCCTTGATCTGCGCCCTGATGATGGCATTGGCAAAGGCACCACACGGGTGCAGATATTGCCGGAATTTTTTGAAGGCCATGGGGACAGCGTGCCTTGGCAGAAGCGGCGCAATTCCGATGAATTTGATTTTGGCTATGCCCTTACCGTCCATAAGGCCCAAGGCTCGCAATGGGATAAAATCGTGTTGTTTGATGAAAGCTATGCTTTTCGCGAGCACCGCACACGCTGGCTTTATACGGCGATTACCCGCGCCGCCGAAGAAATCACGATTGTGCGTTAATTTTTAGCGCCATCATCTTTTTTGGCAATCAGCTCATTGCGAATATGAATGGTGCCGGTGGCGATAGAAACCTCAAACAGGAAACTCACAAGACCGCCAATAATACCCAGCATGGACAGGATGAACAAAAATGCCGCCCAGAAATCCACATTCACAGCCAGTAGATTACCCAGAAATAAAACCGCCACCACCAGCGAAATCAAAAAAGCCGATATGGAAGCCAGATTGATCGCCCAATTGGCATAGGTCATGCGCCGTCCCTGATCTGCCAGTTCCTGCCGGGCCAGTTCGATATCCTCGCCTTCGCTTGGGCAAGAGATTGCCTGTTCCAAAGTGCGCGCCCGATCAATCACCCGCCCAAGGCGCTGGGTGACAACATTCAGAAACGAAAATATCGCCACCAGCAAAAATACTGGCGCGACAGAAAGCTGAATAACATGGGCAAGATCGGTCGCAAGACCGGTGACAGGATCAATCATGGGCTACGGTTTAAGCCTTGCTCTTTTTCTGTCAAGCAGCGCGCTTAATCCGCATTATCGCGCAATTGCCCGTAGATGCCGCTGGAGAAACCGATACTGATGCCGTAGATAAAGGCCATAAACATCACATAACCGCCAATCGCAATCGCAGCCCCGACCACCATACCAATACCCCCCGGCAATATTGAAATCAGAATCATAAAGATAAAAACAACAACAAGTAGGACGAGGATGGCTGCGATAAGGCCGAGCATTATCATTATAGCCAAAAGCAAAACCGCCATCAGGATACGCCAGAAATTTCCCTTGGTCATCCGAAAGGCACGCATCAGCCCAAGGCGATCTTCGATGGCCACGAGTGGCAAAAAGGCGGACAGTCTGATCATCAGCCAGATATAGGCAAGAGTGCCAATAAGAAGAGAGATGAAAAATGGCAATAGCCATGTGGCCACGCTTTGCTCCGTCACATATTTTGCCACTTCCTGTTCAAAGACAATCGGGTTCGTTTCAGCCAAAGACCAAACTTCCAGCGGCATGCCATTAAATAGCTTCATGCCGCTAAAAAGAGAAGGCGCGAGAAATACAAAGAGCGCAATAATTCCTACAATTGCTAAAATGATAGACGCCATAGCAAAACGCAACTCTCGGGGACCAAAGGTAAAATGGGCAATCTGACGCGGCAATGGCACATCATCTATGGCATAGCGAAACATTACCAC
>JALSJA010000259.1 GCA_026989615.1 Parvularculaceae bacterium
CATCAATGAATAACTTGCCAATGGTTTTGCGTTTTTCTTCCGGGTCTGAAACCCCTTCCAGCGCATCCAAAAACAAATCCTGTTCTTTGGCGTGGATGAGTGGAATATTATAATGATCACGAAACAAAGAGACGACCTCATCGGATTCTCCGGCACGCATCAGGCCGGTATCCACAAAGACGCATGTTAGCTGGTCGCCAATGGCTTCATGGATCAACACCGCCGCCACAGAAGAATCAACACCGCCGGACAGGCCGCAAATAACTTTCTCTTTGCCCACCTGCTGGCGGATCGCCTCTATCGCCTGCTCTTTATAGGCGGCCATGGTCCAGTCACCGGTAAAGCCTGCTTTTTCAAACAGGAAGTTTTTCAATAATCTTGCGCCATTGGGGGTGTGGTGGACTTCCGGGTGAAACTGCACCCCATAAAATTTGCGCTGTTCATCGGCGATAATGGCAAAAGGCGCATTGGGGGATGCCCCGATAGCATCAAACCCGTCCGGCAGGCTTGCCACATGATCCCCATGGGACATCCACACTTCTTCTTCGCCCGTCTCGAACAAATGATCAAATAGATCACTCCGCTCGATCAGCGCCACAAAAGCGCGGCCAAATTCGCCGCTCTGGCCTGCTTCAACCACCCCCCCCAATTGCGCCACCATCACCTGCTGGCCATAGCAAATGCCAAACACCGGAATGCCCATGGAAAATAATGCCTGCGGCGCGCGGGGGCTGTCCTTTTCGGTAACACTGGCCGGACCGCCGGACAGGATAACCGCCTGCGGGGCATATTTCTCAAGGCTTTGGGCCGTCACCTTGTTGAAAGGGTGAATCTCGCAATAGACCCCCGCCTCGCGCAGGCGGCGGGCGATGAGCTGGGTCACTTGCGAGCCGAAATCTATGATGAGGGCCCGTTGATGGCTGGCGGATTGGGAATCATTTGTCATGGCAGGGCTTTAGCCCATGTCACCCCGCCCTGTCACTATTTCAAATTCGCCTTTTTGAGCGATTATATTTCCCGAGATTTGAGGCCAATTGGGGTCTTAAGGGGCTTTGCTATTGCGCCGCATCATTTCGGCCATATCGGCTTCGGCTTCCTCATAGGAAATAACGCCATCGCCATCCAGATCTCTTTTGGTAATCATTTGCTTGGCAAGTCTTTCTGCCGCCGCGTCCGGAACGGCTTCACCCTCAACTTCATTGCCATCTTCGTCCAGAACCGTCGCTATCTGCTGAATAACAGATTTGATTTCATCCATTGTGACGACACCATCGCCATTGAGGTCATACTCTTTCATAAATCGATCGGTATTTCTTTTCAGCGCGACCAGAAATTCGGGCGTCTCCTCAAATTTCTCTTCCACTTTTTCTGCTGCAGGGGATTCTTCTACTGCAGGCGTCTCTTGCGCCACTATGGAGGGCGCGGGCCGGGAGAAATATCCGGATTTATACAAGACTATCGCCCCTATGGCGACAAACAAAAACAATATCAAAAATATAAACCTGCCCATCTGAATTTGAACGCCCCCTACTCGCAGTTAAGACAAGGGTCCTGGCTTCCCATCATTCTGGCAACCACGAGCGCC
>JALSJA010000260.1 GCA_026989615.1 Parvularculaceae bacterium
AATTCGCCCTGTGGACCCAATCCTTTAATCCGCCCTTTCAGGGTGCGCGACGGGGTCGCGATGCTCGCCATTTCTCCAAGGCCATGGGCCTGTTCCAGCCATTTTTCGCGAATGGGTTCAAACCCTTCCGATTGGTAGCGCAAAAGCCAATGGTCAAGCGTTTCATCCAGAGTCAGCAGGATTTGCCGCGGCGTCGGCGGGGTATCAAAATGATCGCCCAGAGAAGTGGCCCTGAAATTTTCCTCGCTGGGACTGCTGGCCAAATTGATACCGATGCCAATCGACAGCCCATTGCCATCTCTGCCCGCCAGCCATTCCAGCAATATGCCGCAAATTTTTTCACCCTTGATCAGCACATCATTGGGCCATTTGAGAGAAATATCATGCGGTGCCATACCAAAGGCGACAAAGCTGTCGGCGAGGCTAAGCGCCACCGCGTAAGAAGCCGGCGCCGCTTGAGGATAGTCCGCCCGCCAGGGCAGCAGCAAATTACCGGCAAAATTTCCGGCCCGGTGCAGCCAGTGATTACCGCGCCTGCCAATCCCGGCCGTTTGCCTGGCGGCCAGCAACCATAAAGGCGCATCCGCCAAAAGCGCATTATCCGCAGCAAAGCCCTCACGCATGATTCGCGCCGTTGAGGGCAGTTCCGCAAAGTAATAACAGGACTTTCCGGACGGCAGATTTAATATTTCATCTGCATGGGGGAATATTCTAGAAGAGAACACTGGCAGCTTTTTCTGCTGCGACTCTCAGTGGACCGATCGCCATAGCGATGCCAAACACCATTGCCAATGTTGACCCCCAGGCCGTCACACTTACCGCCGCACCGTTATTCATCTCAAATTCCGTACTCGGATCCTTAAACCAAATGAAATAAATCACTTTCAGATAATAATAGGCCGCAACAGCGCTCATCACCGCGCCAAAGATCGCCAGCCATAACAGCCCCGCCTCCACCGCTGCAAAAAAGACATAGAATTTGCCCCAGAACCCCAATAATGGCGGAATACCCGCAAGGGAGAAAAACAACACGGTAAACATGATCGCAAGACCCGGGCGCGTCCTGATCAACCCGGCCAGGTCAGCAATATTTTCAGTCATACCTTCTGTGCGGCGCATGGACAAAATCAGCGCGAAAGTACCAAGGGTCATAACCATATAGATGGTCATATAGATGAGCACCGACTGCACGCCATCGGCAGTGCCCGCCGCAATTCCCATCAGGGCAAAGCCTACATGACCGATAGAAGAATAAGCCATCAGCCTTTTGATATTGGTCTGGGCAATGGCTGCAAAGGCCCCGACAGCCATGGAAGCCGCTGCCATAATCGCAATCACCCCCTGCCATTGATCCAGCACGCTCGGGAAAGCCTCAACCATGACCCGGGCAAAAAGCAGCATGCCGGCAAATTTGGGGATAGCGGCAAAAAAGGCCGTGATTGGCGTGGGCGCCCCTTCATAGACATCCGGTGTCCACATATGGAAAGGCACGGCAGAAACCTTGAAGGCCAAACCGGACACAAAGAACACCAGTCCGAAAATAAGGCCAACAATATTTGAGGAATTGGCTGCGCCCTCGGCAATGGCGGTAAAGCCGGTCGCCCCGGTAAAGCCATAAATCAGCGACGCTCCATAGAGCAAAAGCCCTGAAGACAGAGCGCCAAGAACAAAATATTTCATCCCCGCTTCGGTAGAGCGGCGGCTATCGCGATTAAACGCTGCCAGAATATAGAGCGACAGAGATTGCAGCTCTATACCCATATAGACAGCAAGAAGGTCCGTCGCCGAGACCATGATCGACATGCCCAGTACAGCGAGCAAGATCAGGACAGGATATTCAAAGCGCATGATTTTCTCACGCACCATAAAGCGGTCAGACATAAGGATGGCAATAATCGCCCCCAGATAAATCACCACCTTGGCAAATACCGAGAAGCTATCGATCGAAAAAGCCCCGTCAAAAATGGCCACCCTTTGCGGGGAGCCGCCAAAACTGGTGAGGAAAATGGCAATAACGAGAATACCAACCGCCCCGAGAGAAATTTCACGCGATGCCTTATTGCCGATCAAAACACCCAATATCAGCAGGGCCATCGCCGCCAAAGCGATGAATATTTCCGGAAATGAGAGGTTTATATAATCCCAAAAATTCATGTCTGTTATTTCGCTCCCACCTATAGCGCCGCTGCCGCAAGCGCGGTGTGGTAAATTTCAAGAACCGAATCCACCGCCGGCGAAAATACCGCCAATGTCGGTGAAGGATTGACCCCCAGATAAAGGGTCATCAATAGCAAGATGCCAAGCATGAAGATTTCGCGCTTGTCCACATCGCGAATGGTCGCAAGCTTGTCATTGGTCAGCTTGCCAAATATCACTTCACGATACAGTCTGAGGCCATAGCCCGCAGACAGAATAACCCCGGTGGTGGCAAGGATCGCCGCCCATGAATTGACTTCAAAAGTGCCTATCAGCGGCAATATCTCGCCAACAAACCCACTCAAACCCGGCAGGCCGATATTGGCCATGGTAAATACCAGAAACAGGAAGGCAAACATTTTCATCTTGGTGACAAGGCCACCATAAAAGGCAATTTCACGGGTATGGGTGCGGTCATAAAGAACCCCGACACACAAGAACAGAGCGCCGGAAATAAAGCCATGGGACAGCATCTGGAACAGCGCCCCTTCCATCCCCTGCTCGGTGCCGGAGAAAAGCCCCAGCGTGACAAAGCCCATATGCGCCACAGACGAATACGCAATCAGCTTTTTCATATCCTCCTGCGCAAACGCCACCAGCGAGGTATAGATGATGCCAATCACCGACAAAGTATAGATAAGCGGCATGAACTCGGCGCTGGCGAGGGGAAACATTGGCAAGGAAAAACGGAAGAAACCATAACCGCCCATTTTCAAAAGAATAGCCGCCAGAATGACCGAACCCGCCGTTGGCGCCTGAACATGGGCATCAGGCAACCAGGTATGCACCGGCCACATGGGCACTTTCACCGCAAAAGAGGCAAAAAACGCCAGCCAAAGCCATTTTTGTGCCCCCGCCGGGAATTGATAGGTCTGCAAAGCGACAATATCGGTGGTCCCCGCCTGCCCATACATCCACAATAAGGCAACCAGCAATAATAAAGAGCCGATCAAAGTGTACAGGAAAAACTTGAACGCCGCATAGACCCGCGCCGAGATTTCACGCCCCAGAAATTGCTTAACCCCCGGCGAGCCCCAGACACCGATAATGATAAACATCGGGATTAGCGAGGCTTCAAAGAACACATAGAACAGAACGAGGTCGAGGGCGACAAACACCCCGATCATGAAAGTTTCCAGCAGCAGGAAGGCGATCATATAATCGGCAACCCGCTTATTGATGGAATACCATGAAGCGAGAATGCAAATCGGCAGGAAGAAGGTCGTCAGCAGCACGAACAGGATAGACGCGCCATCAACCCCGACCTTATAGGATATGCCATTGCCAATCCACGGCATTTCCTCGACCAGCTGGAAACCGATAATCTCCGGGTCATAAAACAGATAATAGACACCGATGGAAACAGCAAAGGTGACAAGGGTTGTAAACATGGCAACCCAGCGCGAACGCCGCGCCACATTTTCTTCCTCATCAGCCCGGGCCAACATCCGGTTGATGATGATAAGCAAAGCCCCGATTAAAGGCAGGAAGGTTATCAAAGAGAGCCAGTGCTGTTCTGAAAGGGATTCGGTCATCGTTTAATTCACCACCCCGACTATAAACAGAAAAGTGACAATGCCGATCAACATGGCAAAGGCATAGTGATATATATAACCGGTCTGCAGCCGCGCCATCAGACGCGAACCAAGGGCCGTAATGGCGGAGATACCATCGGGGCCAAAGCCGTCAATGATTTTGCCATCGCCTTTCTTCCATAAAAACCTGCCAAGCCAGCGCGCCGGATTGAGAAATAGGAACCGATAAAGCTCGTCGAAATACCATTTGTTCTTGAGGAAGGCGTAGATCATACCGCCCTCGCGCAATACGCCCGGACGCAATGGGTCGCCGCGCATATAATGGCTGATAGCCCCGAGAAGACCAATGACCATGGCAAAAAACGGCGCCCATAAAACCCATCTTGGGAATTCATGATGGCCATAGGAATCGCCATGTTCTTTATCAGCGCTCTCTTGACCAGCATTGGCCCCATGGTCGACAGTCTCGGCTGCCTTGGCAATCTCGGCTATAGGATCCGCCCCATGACCAATATCGGCGCCTGCAGACTTTGCCCCCTCTATGGCCAAAGATCCATTCCAGAAGGCCACAGAGTCCTTGCCGACAAATTTGCCGTAAAACGCCATGCCCGCAAACAGAGCACCAATGGCCAAAGGAATAAGCGAATAGAGCATCCAGTTATCCACATGATGGGGATGCTTTAGCACATGCTCTGGCACTCTGGAGCGGCGATAAAAGGTCAGGAACATCAAGCGCCAGGAATAAAACGAGGTCATGATTGCCGCGAGAATACCAAGGGTGAACGCATAATAGCCAAACGTCCGGCCCGTCTCACCACCGGCAAAGGCAGCTTCCAAAATCATATCCTTGGAGACAAAACCGGCAGTGCCAAAGGGCGCGCCAAACAATCTGACTTCCGGAATACCGACACCGGTAATCGCAATCGTGCCAATAAACATGAACAGGAATGTGGCCGGCAATATGGTGCGAATACCGCCCATTTTTTTCATATCCTGCTCGTGATGCAAGGCATGAATGACCGCACCGGAACCAAGGAACAGCAATGCCTTGAAAAACGCATGGGTAAACAGGTGGAACATGGCAGCCCCATAGGCCCCAACCCCCGCCGCAAAGAACATATAGCCAAGCTGCGAGCAGGTGGAATAAGCGATAACGCGTTTGATGTCGTTTTGAAACAGGCCAATGCTCGCGGCAAAAAAAGCGGTCGTCGCCCCGATAAAGGTGACCAGAGCCGCCGCTACCGGCGCAGCTTCGTAGATTGGCGAAAAGCGACTGACGAGGAACACCCCGGCGGTCACCATGGTCGCGGCGTGGATCAGCGCCGATACCGGCGTCGGGCCTTCCATGGCGTCCGGCAGCCAGGTATGCAGCAGGAATTGCGCCGATTTGCCCATAGCACCAATGAACAGCAAAATCCCGATTAGAGTCAGCGCATCAAATTGCCAATGACCAAAGCCCAGCAGCAAGTCCCGCACATGAACCGCCTCGCTAAAGCCATAAGGCATGACCAGCGCATTATTGCGCACAGCATCCAGCACCGGATCAAATTCAAGGGACCGGAAAACAAAGAAAATCGCCAAAATGCCAAGAGCAAAGCCAAAATCCCCGACCCGGTTGACCACAAAGGCTTTTATCGCCGCATCATTGGCGGATTTCTTGTGATGCCAAAAACCAATCAGAAGATAGGAGGCAAGGCCCACCCCTTCCCAACCAAAGAATAATTGCAGGAAGTTATCGGCCGTCACCAAGGTCAGCATGGCGAAGGTGAAGAGGGACAGATAGGCGAAAAACCGTGGCCGGGATTTATCCTCATGCATATAGCCGACGGAATACACATGCACCAAGGTCGCAACCGAGGTTACCACCACCATCATCACCGCCGACAGCGTATCAATCCGCACCGACCAATCGGCCTTCAATTCGCCCGACACAATCCAGCTGAAGATCTTCACCACTCCGGTGGTGTGATTATTCATCACATCAAAAAAGGTAATCCACGCCAAAACACAGGCAATGGCAACGAGAAAAATCGTTGCCAGCTCGGTTGCCCGTGGCCCGGCCATGCGCCCCATGGGCATGGCCAGTAACGCGCCAAACAAAGGCAGAAGAACAATCAAGGCTTCCATTCGTCTATCCTGTCAGAGGCAAGGCCAAAAGCCCGCCCTAGTTCTTCATCATATTGGCGTCATCCACAGAGATGTCGCCGCGATTGCGGAAAAATGTCACCAGAATCGCAAGGCCAATGGCGGCTTCTGCGGCGGCAACGGTGAGAATCATAAAGGCAAAGACCTGACCGGTCAGATCGCCCAAAAACTGGGAAAAGGCAACAAAATTGATATTGACGGCCAGTAGCATCAACTCGATCGACATGAGAATGACAATCAGATTTTTGCGGTTGAGAAAGATCCCGGCAACACCGATGGCGAACAGAAAGGCTGCGACCATCAGATAATGCCCAAGTCCAATTGTAAAATCCGCTTCCATAACCTTCCCCTATATGCCTTTACCGGTGGGTACTTTGACCACTTCGGCAGCATCTTCGCGCTGACGCGCCACCTGCGCAGCCACATCCTGACGTTTGACACCTTTGCGCTCCCGGAAGGTGAGAATGATGGCGCCAATCATGGCAACCAGCAGGATCATTCCGGCGATCTGGAAATAATGGACATAATCCGTGTAGAGGATGAGCCCCAACGCCTCGACATTATTGGGCCCATCAATGGCGGCGGTTACTTCTGCACCCTTCAAATAGGGATGTTCTCGCGCCAATTCGGCATTTTTCGGGAATTGCCATGTCGCAACCACCATGCCCAGTTCAATAACCAGAAAGATCGCAACAAAAATCCCTATGGGCGCGTTTTCAACCATGCCGGCTTTCAACTCGGCAAAATCCACATCCAGCATCATCACCACAAACATGAACAGCACCGCCACCGCGCCCACATAGACAACGATCAGCACCATGGCGAGATATTCCGCCCCCATCAACACGAACAGGCCGGCCGTGTTGATAAATGCAAAAATCAGGAACAAAACCGAATGCACCGGATTGCGCGACAGCACGACCATCAGCCCTGACAACAAGGTCAGGCTGGCAAAGACATAAAACATAAATTCAGCAAAATTCATGAGCTTTGGCTGGTGCCTTTTCTTTCTTCATGCGCCCTAGCGATAAGGCGCGTCCAATTTCAGATTCATGGCGATTTCCCGTTCCCAACGGTCGCCATTTTCCAACAGGCGCGCCTTGTCATAGAACAGTTCTTCACGGGTTTCGGTAGCAAATTCAAAATTCGGTCCCTCGACGATAGCATCCACCGGACATGCTTCTTGGCAATAACCGCAATAAATGCATTTGGTCATGTCAATATCGTAGCGGGTGGTGCGACGGGAGCCGTCATCACGGGGCTCGGCCTCGATGGTGATTGCCTGCGCCGGGCAAACCGCCTCGCATAATTTGCAGGCAATACAGCGCTCTTCACCATTGGGATAGCGGCGCAGGGCATGTTCGCCGCGAAAGCGCGGCGATAAAGGGCCTTTTTCAAACGGATAATTCACCGTTGCCTTGGGACGGAAGAAATATTTCATCCCCAGAAAAAATGCGCTGAGGAAATCTTTTTGCATAGCGCCGTTCAAGGCTTGCATGATGCGAGACATTAGCCAGCCCTCCAGCTTTGGAACCATGCGGCCAGATCCGGAAAGACCAATAGGAGACCGGCCACCGCCACAATATAGATAACCGATGTTGGTAGAAACAGCTTCCAGCCAATACGCATGAGCTGGTCATAACGATAGCGTGGCACAATCGCTTTTACCATGGCAAACAGGAAAAAGATGAACACAACCTTGGCCCCGAACCAGAACAGGCCAAGCTGGTTGAGGGGGGCAATATCAATCGGCGAATGCCAGCCGCCAAGAAACAGAATGGTCGTCATAGCACCCATCAGCACAATATTCAGATATTCACCAATCATGAACAACAGATAGGGCGTTGAGGAATATTCAACCTGATAGCCGGCGACCAACTCAGATTCTGCCTCCGGCAAGTCAAAAGGCGGGCGGTTGGTCTCTGCCAGCGCCGAGATGAAGAACATCACGAATAAAGGAAAGAGCGGGATGAAGTGCCAGTTCAAAATCCCCTGCCCGCGATCCTGACTATTGACGATATCGGTCAGATTCAAGGACCCCACCAACAGGATAACCGCAATGATGATAAAACCAAGGGAGACCTCATAGGAGATCATTTGCGCCGCCGAGCGCAGGGCGCCGAGGAAAGAATATTTCGAATTGGAGGCCCAGCCCCCCATGATGATGCCGTAAATCCCGAGCGAGGAAATGGCAAACAGATAAAGAATGCCGACATTGATATCGGCGACCACCCAGCCTTGGGCCACCGGAATTACCGCCCAGGAGATAAACGCCAGGACAAAGGCAATGAAGGGAGCCAATAAAAAAACCGTTTTATCTGCCCCCGCTGGCACCGTGATTTCCTTGAGGACAAATTTGAAGAAATCGGCAAAAGACTGCAACAGACCAAAAGCACCGACCACATTGGGGCCCTTGCGCATTTGCACGGCAGCCCACACCTTGCGGTCAAACAACAATAAAAAGGCGAGCGCCACCAAAAGCACCACCATCAGGGCCAGCGCCTGCACGGTAGTGGTCAGGACAGCCATCAGCGGCTGGTCCCAATTACGCTCGGTAAGAAATGACAGAACGGCATCCATGGCCCGTTCTCTAGCCTGCTTGCCCCCCAAGGTGAAGCCAAACTAGCGCCAGAAAGTGTTTTTTTTTGAGGAAAATTTGGCCCGAAAGGGCAAGACGGGACAGAACCCGCCATCTGGAGCAAAAATGCCGCAAAATCCCAATTTAGATAAAGCTGAAAACACTATCCAGAGCGGTATATCCGGCCTCCGGCGAGGGGTCTATATCAAAGCCCCCGCTCTGACCCCCGCTCTGAATCGAAACCAGCGCCGCCGGATCAAAAAACAGAAAGTCCGCTTCGCTCAGAGCAGCCATATCAACCCCCGCCAGCCTGACAAAATCCTCACCCCCGGCAAAGCGGATAATGGTGTCATCCCCGTCCTGCTCGAAAATAAAGGATTCCATGCTGGTAGCATCGGAAAAGACCATCAAATCAATGCCCAGTTCAAAATCCTCGATCACATCCTGACCAAAACCGCTATTGAAAAGGAAAATATCCGCGCCGCCCGCACCGGACAGGATATCATTACCCCCGCGACCAATCAGAATATCATCCCCCTCCATACCGAACAGCATATTGTCCGCCGCATCCCCGGACAGATGGTCGTCAAAATCAGACCCCTGAATCTGCTCAATGGCGCTCAGACTATCCCCTTCCGCGTCACCGCCATAGCCGCGGGCAATAGACAAATGGACACTGACCCCCGATTGCGAGTTCACATAGGAGGCCATATCCAGCCCTGTACCGCCATCAATCGCGTCAGCACCAACCCCACCAAGCAAAATATCATCCCCCCCATCGCCGCGAATAATATTATCGGCATCATTGCCAATCAACGTGTCCGCAAAAGCGCTTCCCACAATGTTCTCAATCGAGACGAATATATCCCCTTCGGCATAACCGCCACTGGCTGGCGCAAAAGTCGACAGATCAGCCACTATTCCGGCATCAGAGTCGGTATAGAAAACCCAGTCAGAACCGCTCCCGCCCTCGATGAGTTCCTGCTCGGCAGAGCCATAGAGAAACAGGGATGGCTGCTGTTCATCTTGCTGCTGATCATGAATATTTGCCAGAATCTCATTCGCCTGAACCGGCACAGCGGCAAGGGACAGCCGGTCTACAGCCCCCCTATCAAAGCCCGGCTGATAAAGCGCCCGGGACCCGAATCCAAAATAAATCAGCTCTTCATCTGATGGCTCTAATGAAAACCGCATATCACTCCCCAAAATTTCTCTCCGTCACGACAACACACCCCGCATGAGCAAGCCCCGCATGAGCAGCCATGTCAGCAATGGGTGGGCATGACGCTCCCAGACAAGCAATAATACAATATTTCCAATTTTTGGCAAAGGACGCTTTTCTTGATAAAACCCTCCATCAATCCGGAACATATCGAAAACATTGGATTGCCAAGCCTATTTCCCCCTTAACCATCCGGCAAAACCGCGCCATACCAGCACAAGACAACCCTATGGAGGCAGGCCTTGGCATCGAGTTTTTTCCCCAAATCTACCGGCGAGCGCGGATCATGGTTCTACGAGACCGTCCGGTTTTTGTGGACCGGCCTTTATAAATTATTGGGTTGGGAATATATTGGCGCGCTGCCCCCGGGCAAAAAATTTGTCATTATCGCAGCCCCCCACACTTCCAATCTCGATTTTCCGGCCGGTTTTGCCGCCGCCCTGCATTTTCGCCTGCGCATCACCATCATAGCCAAAGCCGCTTTGTTCAAAGGTCCCTTTGGCTGGGTCATGAAATATCTTGGCGGACGCCCTCTTGATCGCGATAGCAGCAAGGACCTTGTGGGGCAGATAGTGCAGGCTTTTGACGAAGCCGATGAAATGATGATGGTGATTGCCCCGGAAGGCACAAGAAGCAAAGGCGAACGCTGGAAAACCGGCTTTTACCATATCGCCCATCAAGCACAGGTGCCGATCATATTTGGCGCGCTGGATTTTGGCCACCGGCAAGTGGGGGTAAAAGGCAGCCTGATGCCGAGCGGCGATTATGAAGCGGATATGAAAAAAATTGCCGCCGTTTATGACACGATCATCGCCAAAAAAGAAGAAAACCGCAGCGATTATTTGTAAGCACTACTCTGCCGCCACGGCCATGGGCGCATGGCGCGCTGCGGAACAGGCGGCCATGGTCCCGCTGGCCCGCGCGATCGGATTGGTGAAATAATAATCGCTGATATTGCTTTTAAGCGGCGCATCGCTGATGGCCCCCTCGCGCCCCAGTTTCGATAAATCCATCTCCGCGCCTTGCGTAATATGGTCAAGCTGGCCGAGCACCGGCGCATCACCAATCATGCTTTGGCGCAAGGCAAACAGATCATCATAAGGCAGGGTCTTGCCGAGACGGTCTGAAAAGGCACGCAATATGGCCCAATCTTCGCGGGCATCGCCAAAGGGGAAATAGGCGCGATAGCTTTGCTGCACCCGCCCCTCCATATTCACATAGGTGCCATTTTGTTCGGTATAGGCCGCGCCGGAGAAAATCACATCGGCACTCATGGCCCCATGGTCTCCATGATGGCCCTGATAGATGACAAAAGCTTTGTCCAGTTTTTCCGGGGCAATTTCATCCGCACCGAGATTATACACGACCTCCACCTCGCCATTGGCAACGCCGTCGAGAATGCCGTTGATATCGCGCCCGCCCTCACCCGGCAAAAAGCCGAGATCCA
>JALSJA010000261.1 GCA_026989615.1 Parvularculaceae bacterium
ACGATAATGAGGGTGTCGGAAAGGTCCACTTTTTCAAGGGCGATGGCGACCGCCTCGTCAAAGGCCTGCAAATCCGCCAGCGCCCGGGCAGCATTGCCCGCATGATGGGCGTGGTCGATACGGCCGCCTTCGACCATCAGGAAAAACCCGTCTTCATCCTTGGCGAGAATATCAATCGCTTTTGCGGTCATATCCGCAAGGCTTGGCTCGCCCGCGCCATCTTGCGGCCGGTCCAGCTCATATTGCATATGGCTTGGTTCAAACAGGCCAAGCAGCTTTGTGGTGGATGCGGGCAGGGCGGCGAATTGCTCTTCGTTCCAGACATAAGCGCCGCCGGGATTATGCTCGAGCCATTCCTCGGTGAGATTGCGGCCATCCTTGCGGCTGCCTTTTTTATTGGCATATTCCGGATCGAGAAGGTTGGCAGGCAAGAAGTTTCTGCGCCCGCCGCCCATGGCAACGGCAATGCCATCCCCATAAGAAAATTCCAGAAGCTGGCTGGCAATGTCTTTACAGGGGGCACTATCGGGCAGATTGGCGTCATTTTCCCAGCCACGACTGGCCGAATGGGCGTAAACAGTTGCCGGAGTGGCGTGGGTGAGGCGGGCGGTCGAAACCACGCCGACCGCCATATTGGCTTTGGCTGCCATTTCACCAAGGGACGGTATCGCGCCCGCAAGGCCCGCTTCGCAATCGCCAACCGGCACGCTGTCACGCACATTCAAAACACCGGATCGGGTCTTGGTGCCGGTCATCATGGCGGTGGCGGTGGCGGCGCTGTCGGGGGTTTGGCTGCTGGCGGAATAGGTTTTGGATAGCGCCAGATGGGGCAGGCTTTCCATGGCCAGCACATTTTCCTCGCCCTTCATACCTTTATCCTGGCCATCATAAATGCGCCCGGCGGTTACGGTTGTGGGGTCCATGCCGTCGCCAATGAACAGGATGACATTTCTGGCGCCGGAGGTGATGGGCTTTTTGGCAAGATTTTTCGCCAATGTCTGTTCGGCAATTTCTGCCCAAGGGTCATCATTTATGGGCGCGGCCAATGGGGCGGTGTTTGCTTTTACACTATCCGTTTGTGTCGCGGCGTCATTGTCGGCAGCCTCGCTTTGCTGGTTGCAGGCGGTGAGGGTGAGGGCAAGAGCAAGGCCAGTGCTGGCTAAAACTAGGTTTTTCATGGGACTTGGTAAAACTCCAGACGAATCGCGAAAAAAGGCAGCCTATCAAAAAACCGAAAACAAGGGCATTTTGTCAGCTTTGGATGGAACGGGTTTAGCCTATAGTGCTGTGCGGTAGAAGACTTCTCGTGTATAAAATTCTGTGGATGGGTGCGCCCTGTTTTCAAAGAGATATTTGTCAATGAAACCAAAAGATTATCAAAAACCCTCATGGGGCGGGCGGGGCAAATCAGCCCGTAGCAGGCGGTTTTTCCTGATCGCGATCTTTCTGCTGGTGGCACTTTCCGCCCGGGAGATTGTGGCGGAAGGCGGCTGGTCGGCATTGCAGGAGCGGCTGCAACAGCTATGGCGCGGCGGCGCTGAAAGTGGTTCGCAGGCTCCGGCGGAGCAGGGGGTCTA
>JALSJA010000262.1 GCA_026989615.1 Parvularculaceae bacterium
TGTGCGGCAATTATCCGGTGGTATGAAAAGGCGGCTGCTTGTGGCCAAGGCCATGGTGCATAATCCACCAATTCTCATTCTCGATGAGCCGACCGCAGGGGTTGATATCGAATTGCGCAAACAGCTCTGGGAGCATGTGGTTGACCTTAACCGTCGCGGGGTGACGATTATTCTAACCACCCATTATCTCGAAGAGGCCGAGGAATTATGTGATCATATTGCGATCATCAATCATGGTAATGTAGTGACCTCGCGGCCCAAAACAGAATTATTGGGCTCGCTCGATATTAAAACCCTGATGGTGGTGCCGGACACGCCGCTGGAGGTGGCGCCGGACCTGTCGCCTTTTTCAGCAGAGCTAAAAGAAGATGGCAGGCTCTATGTTACCTATAAACCAAGCGAAAGCCGCGTTGGTGATATTCTGGCCCGGATCAATGCAGCGGGTATTCAGGTCAAAGACCTTTCCACTGTCGAGGCTGATCTTGAGGATATTTTCCTGCAGATGACTTATGGAGCGGACAGGATTGCACAAGAACAAGCGGCGCGGGAAAAGGTTGCGCCTTAGAGCACTTCTGCGAAAAGTCGGTCCTTCGACAAGCTCAGGATGAGGCCGGCTTTCGGATAAGAAGTGCTCAAAAACAAAAATTTAGAGCCCGGTTTTGATTGGTATCAAAACCGGGCTCTAAGGGGCCTAAAACTTTTTATCCGCCTTGAAGCTTTGCCAATCAATATTGCGGGGCATTTTCTGGGATACAAATTCCTGCAAATAAGCTGCGCCTTGTTCGGTATTGTCGGGCAGATCCTGATAATCAATCGGTGGCCCTATTTGTAAATCAAAACGCTTGCCATGTTTGTTCAGTAATTCATGGAACAGGGTAATGTCGCGCAATTCTTCATTAAGCGATCGAAACCAATAATATAACCAGGAATTTCGCCCGGATAAATGCGCCGGTATGATTTTGCATTTATATTTGCGCGGTAAAATGGCAACGGTTGGCTGCCATTCATGCTCAATGATATTTTTCTTGTCGTCAATATAGGCAAGGCGCCCGGAGGGAAAAAGCAAAAGCGCACGCTCGTCTTTAATGGCCCGGGTCATGGAGATAAGGGTTTCTTTGGTGCGGGTCCGCGATCTTTTCGCTTCCACCCATTCAACCGGAATAATAATATCCTTAAATCCTTCAGAAACGCGCAAGGCATCGGAATTGGCAAAAAAGATCAAATCCGGGCGGATTTTTTTGAGGGCATCGAAAACGGCAATGCCATCGGCAAGGCCGGTGGGGTGATTGACCGCCAAGATGAACAGGCCGGTTTTGGGAATATGTTCAAGGCCGGTGACATTGACCTTCAATTGCAATTCTTGCGAGACATATTCAAAACCGTCATAACCGGATCGCGTGGCAATTTCATCGGCCATGGCAACCGCACGTTTATAGCCGAGCAGCCGATTGAGAAAGAAGCGATAGAAAGGCCAGAGCCGACTTTGTGACAGCCGGTGCGCCCGCTCGCGGATTAGTTGGTCGACAATATGGGGGTGGGCGGATTGCCATTTTTCAACCCGGGCCTGACGGCGC
>JALSJA010000263.1 GCA_026989615.1 Parvularculaceae bacterium
CCGTGTGGTGCCTTTGCCAATGCCATCATCAGGGCGCAGATCAAGGCGCAACATGCCACGGCGGTGCCCATGGCGGGCGGTAACTTTCCATAGGCCGCCGTTGAGCAAGCCTTTGCGGCGATTATTACGCAAACACACAAGGCGCTCCCCGACCCATGGTTCACTGCCGTCAAACTCCAGCAAAGTGCGAATGCGCTGATTGTAAAGATGGCGGGTGCGATTGGTGCCGACCAGAATTTGATCGGCGGCCAGAATCTGCTCGGCGTCAATTTCATCGCGACTGATGATTTTGCTGGCACCATATTCTCCGGCTTTGGGAATTTCTCCTTCGCGCACCCGCATGGACAGGGCGATGATCGGATTATCGGCGGCCTGGCGGTGAACCTCGGTCAGCATATGGTCGGGCGCGCCTTCGGTGAAAAAACCGCCGCCCTTTACGGGAGGTAGTTGCGCGGGATCGCCCAGCACCAGAACCGGCGTGCCAAAGGAAAGAAGATCGCGCCCCAATTCCTCATCGACCATGGAGCATTCGTCAATGATGATCAGCGCCGCATCGGCCGCCGGAGCATCCCGGCGCAGGGTGAACAGCAATTCGCCTTCTGGGTCCTCTTCATCACTTTGTGCCGGGCGATAGATGAGCGAGTGAATAGTGCTGGCCCCGGTGCAACCCTTTTCCCGCAAGACATGGGCAGCCTTGCCGGTAAAGGCCCCAAACAGAACCGAGCCGGTGACGTTTTCGGCAAAATGGCGGGCCAAAGTCGTCTTGCCGGTGCCCGCATAGCCGAACAGGCGAAACACTTGTGTGTCTCCAGCTTTGAGCCAGCGCGAGACAGCCTTCAGGGCTTCATCCTGTTGCGGTGACCACATGGCTAGTCCAGCTTAATCCAGACCGGCACATGGTCGGAGGGTTTGACGGTATTATCTCCATGCATGGGATCGCGGGTATATTTATCGACCCCCGCTGCGGTGAGACGGTCGGCGGCTTGGGGGGAGAGCAAATGATGGTCAATGCGCAAGCCATTGTCTTTTTGCCATGCGCCGCGCTGGTAATCCCAAAAGGTATAGAAAATATCTTCGTTCAATACCCGTAAGGCCTCGGTGAGGCCGAGATTGAGCAAGCGGTAAAAGGCGTCGCGGGTTTCCTGCCGGAACAAAGCGTCGTCGCGCCAGCCCTCGGGGTCGTAAACATCCTGTGCTTGCGGAATGACATTATAATCCCCGGCAAGGACAAAGGCTTCTTCCTCGGCCAGCAAAGTTCTGGCCCGGGCCTCCAGCGCTGCCATCCATGACAGTTTATAATCATATTTCGGCCCCGGCGCCGGGTTGCCATTGGGCAGGTAAAGCCCGCCAATGCGCACAGGCTCGGCGTCATCGGGGCAGATCAGGGCTTCAATATAACGCGATTGCTCGTCTTCAAAGTCCGGCAGGCCGCGCACCACATCTTCAATGGCAAAGCGCGAAATCATCGCCACCCCATTATAGCTTTTCTGGCCGAAGACAGCGCAGTTGAGGCCGCGCTCGTCAAACGCGCCAACGGGAAATTTTTCATCCATGCATTTG
>JALSJA010000264.1 GCA_026989615.1 Parvularculaceae bacterium
CTGATCTCTTTGGTCAGACGCGCCTGCACATTAACCTGCGACGGCAAAACTTCCGACGGGCCCGGCTCCAGCAAAACATCATCAAAGGTGAGCGCTTCTCTAATTTCCATTTTTCTGACCTTCTTTACTTGCTTTGGCTCTCGCCCCTAAACCCAATAGCCACCACATACATTTCTGCCGAATCGGCGCGGCTTGATTTTGGTTTGAAATGGGTGACTTTGGTGAACAGTTTTTTGAGGCGCGCCAGCAAATCATTACCCGCCCCCCCTTGAAAGGTTTTGGCCACATAGACGCCGCCGGGCACCAGCACTTCTTCGGCAAATTCAAGGCCGCTTTCGCACAGCGCCATAATGCTCATATGATCGGTTTGTTTATGGCCGGTTGTGGGCGCGGCCATATCCGACAGCACAATATCAACCGGTCCGGCAATCATTTTCTTTAACGCTTCGGGGGCCGCCGGGTCGTTAAAATCCATTTGCAGTAATTGCACATTTTCAATCGCCGGCATTTCCAGATAATCAATACCAACGACACGGCCCTTGGCACCGACTTTTTTCGATGCCACCTGACACCAGCCACCGGGCGCGGCGCCAAGATCCACCACGCGGGCGCCTTTTTTCAGGATTTTATATTTCTCATCAATATCGAGCAGCTTATAGGCGGCGCGGGAGCGATAGCCCTCGGCCTTGGCACGCATCACATAAGGGTCGTTTAATTGCCGCTCCAGCCACAGGGTCGAGGACAGCTTGCGGCCACGGGCGGTTTTGACCTTTTTGTGCAAGGAGCGCCGCGCCAGCTGGTCGGCATCGGCTTTCAAGGCTTTGGACAATACGCGCTTTTCCGGCACCTCCCCAAGGGCGGTTCCGGCAATCGCCGCATCGCTTTGCTTGGGCAGAGTTCGCGGTGGTGTTCTAGACCTAGAGATAGGCTTTTTCCCCGCCTTGCGGACAGGCTTTTTTGCCGCCCTTTTGGTCGGTTTGTTTTTACCGTTTTTGCCAGATGGATGCGCCATGGCGTTCTATAGCCGTGGCCTCACTGGTTTTCAAGCGCCCTTCGAGATAGATTTTAAGCCTACTCTTTGAAGAGGCGGTCGGGCAATCAAAGGATTAATGAATGATATGCTTAAAATTGACAATGGACCAGCCCCCTTCGACCTGGACCTTCGGTCCAGCCCACTTCCCCCGTAAACGGGGGAAGAATGGACGGGACGCACTGAGATATGGGAAACATTAAAGATAACGAGCCATATTTCGTCACATGGATTCCTCCCCCGTTAACGGGGGAGGTGCCGACAGGCGAAGGGGGCTGCGGGCTTTCAAGTTGAAGCTGAATTACAACTGGAAAATATCTTCGCCCACTTCCCTCTTACCCCTTACAGCTCTTTTCGCACTTTTCTCGCCGCGCGCTCGCGGCGGTCCTGTTCCATCAGGCTCGCCAGCACCCCCTCGCGCAACCCCCTGTCCGCAACCCGGATACGGGTGCTTGGCCAAACCATCATAATGGCTTCCAATATGGCACAGCCGGGCACGACGAGATCAGCGCGCTCGCGGCCTATGCAGGGCTGGTTATTGCGTTCTTCTTCGCTCATGGCACGCAGGCTTTCGGAGACAGAAAGGGCCGTCTTGTCACTCAGCCAAATGCCATCGACTTTTTGCCGGTTATATTGCTTCAATTTCAAATGCATCCCGGCAAGGCTGGTCACCGTGCCCGATGTGCCAAGCAAATGGGCATTACCCGACTGGAAATGGGGCTTCAAACTATCCGCCCCGCAAAAGGCCCGAATCTTGTCGGCGATTTCATGGACCACCTTGTCATAGGTCTCGCGGGTCATGGTGCCGCCAAAGCGCTCTGACACATTGACCACCCCATAGGGTATCGACATCCATGTGATGAATTTCGGCGCGCGCTCATCCCGCCGCGGGCCGGACCATGGCTTGCGGCGTCTTTTGGCCGGCAAGACCCAGGACAATTCGGTCGAGCCGCCGCCAATATCAAACACCAGCACCGCGCCGACACTATCGTCAATCAGATCATGACAACCGCGCACCGCCAGTGCCGCTTCCTCTTCGGTGGAGATCATATCGAAGGAAAGGCCGGTCGCCTGCTTTATCCGATGTAGAAACTCGATCCCGTTTTCTGCGCCGCGACAGGCCTGGGTTGCGATGCAGCGCACTTTTGAAACCTGACGATAGGCGATTTTTTCCGAGCAGGTTTTGAGCGCCTCAATAGTGCGCATCATCGCCGCTTCGGAAAGCCGCCCAGTTTGGGAGAGTCCCTCGCCCAGCCGGACAATCCGCGAAAACGCGTCAATGACGCGAAAGCCATTGGAGCGCGGCGCAACCACCAGCAGGCGGCAATTATTCGTGCCCAGATCAAGCGCGGCAAAACGGCGCGGGGCTCGAAAGCGGGGTTTGCTTGTGCGGTTATGGTTACGGGATTTATCGCGCACGGAAGATTGGGCATGAGCGCTTTGCTCCCTTGCCTTATCTTGCGACACTTCATCCTGTTGCGGTGCATTATCCCGCGGATTTGCCGTGGCCCGGGATTCCCCCCCCTGGCACGGTGCGCACTTTATATCGGCAGCGCGCCCGTCAATGTCTTTCTCGGTCATTTATATGCGTCCTCGCGTGACCAGTATTTTCCGTGCTCCTTATAAGCACGAAGAACAAGTCTAACGAGAAACAGAATGAAAGCGCAAGGAAAAAGTGTTTCCGGCCTTTTGCAATTTTATTCCGCCGCAGAAAGATTGCGCGCTTTGGCAATAATCTCTTCGGCCAGCTGATTGGCAATATCGGCGGTCGGGCGGTTTTCTTTTTCCGAACGCTCAAAAATATTGCTCAAAGTGTCACCAATATGGGTCAAAGTGCCGCGCAATTCGTCGCCATCCCATTGACCGGTCCATTCGCGAGCAACACTGATGACGCCGCCGGCATTAATGACAAAATCCGGTGCATAAAGAATACCCCGCTGATGCAAGGCCTCACCCATATCCGGTGTCAGGAGCTGGTTATTGGCAGCGCCTGCGACGATTTTTGCCTTTAAGCGGCCAAGGCTGTCTTGGTTGATAGAGCCACCCAAAGCACAAGGGGCAAAAACATCCGCATCGGCCGCAATCGCATCTTCCGGCGCAATGATCTCTGCATGGAAACGCTCTCGCGCTTCTTCCAGCGCTTTTTCATTGATGTCGGCAGCAATGATAATCGCCCCTTCTTCATGGAGATGTTGCGCTAGCCCCATGCCAACCGAACCAAGACCGAGAATCGCTATCCGCTTGCCGTCAAGACTATCGCTGCCAAACTGTTTTTTGATTGCAGCCTTGATCCCCTGCCACACCCCATAGGCGGTATAGGGAGACGGATCGCCGCCTTCGCCTTTTTCATTGGGAAAGCCGACAATATTCGGGGTTGATTTTCTAGCCTCGCGCAAATCCCCAACCGTAATGCCACTATCTTGCGCGCCAATATAAAGGCCGTCCATGGCAGCAACGGCGCGACCATAGGCCTGCATCAATTCCGGCGTTTTATCTGTTTTCGGGTCAGCAATAATAACGGATTTACCGCCGCCAAAAGGAATACCGCCAAGAGCGTTTTTATAGCTCATACCTTTGGACAGGCGCTTTACATCTTCGAGTGCGTCTTCAAAGCTGTCATAGGCGCGGCAGCGGCAGCCTCCAAGGCCCGGCCCCAAGGTCGCATCATGCACCGAAATGATGGCCGATAATCCACTGGCCTCTTCTTCAAAGTGAACGACTTTTGCGTAACCGGGGACATTCAATTGACGCTGCTGCATGAGCTTTCCTGTTGATATGACTTAAACTGAAAAATCAAAATGGTTCTAATCCCGCTTTGACCGCTCATAAAGGGAACGCGGGGGGAAAGCATAAAAAAGCAAGGGCTGGCTGAATCGGCGAAGAAACCGGCGCAATACCTGCCGAAAAAGGTTGCAATTTAGCAGAAAGTGCCACATAACGGCGAAAAAAGTGGACCCCATTTCAATGAAGCTTGACCAAATCGACCGCAAAATTCTACGCCATCTTCAGGAAAACGCCCGCATCACCAATGCCGACCTGGCGGAAAAAGTTGGCCTGTCGCCGACCCCTTGCCTGCGCCGTCTGCGCCGTCTTGAGGCCGATGGCGTGATTAAAGGCTATCGCACCGAGATTAACAAGGAAGCCATCGGCATTTCTGTCACCGTTCTGCTTTATGTAAAGCTCGAAAAAGAAGACGACACCTCATTGCGGGCCTTTGAGGAAAAAATGAAAGAGGAACCCGCCGTCATGCAATGTGTTCTGGTCACCGGAAAATTTGACTATTTTCTTTGCGTGGTGGTGCCGACACTGACCTCTTATGAAAGCTTTTTATCGGAAACGCTGTTGAAGGTCGCCAATGTGGCTACGGTGGAATCGAGCTTTATCTTGCGCGAAGTGTCCAATAAAAAAGTCTTGCCGATGAATTAAACCGGCACGCTGCGAAACCGGTCACCCGGTTTTACGCGCCGTTTTTTCCAATTCCCCGATCAGTGCCGGATCGAGACTGGCAAAGTCATGATTCGCCAATTCCTCAAGCACGGTGCGCAATTCGCCAATCAATGCATCTATAAATTTATCACCCGCAGATTCAATTTCATCAATATCAATGGCCCTTGCTTTTTCGCAGAGCCGATCAATAGAAACGGCCCCAAAGCTGACGGCCGTTGAGCGCATGGCATGGCGCATTTTTTGCAATTTCTGAACATCTTTGGCTTCAACCGCTGCTCTGGTTCCGGCCATAATCTCAAGGGCATCGGTAAAGAAGGTAGCGGCAATTTCCGCAACAAATTCGCCGCTTGGATCGAGCGATTGTAATTCCTGCAACCGATTAAGGTCTATCGCATGGGCCAAGATTTTTGTCGGAGGCTTGAGGGAATCTTCGTCGCTTGGGACCTCTTTTTCAAGCGCCACGACAACCTGATCGGTTTGCTGTTCTGCTGATTGCGGTTTTTGCACGGATATTTGCTGTAAAATATTATGCAGCTCACTTTGCCGCAAAGGCTTGTGCAATACGCCATCCATACCGGCACGCATACACCCCGCAACACCGCCCTCGGTAATGTCAGCCGTTAGACCGTAAATCGTGCAACGTTCGCCGCCCGCTTCTCCGGCGCGAATGAGCTTGGTTGCTTCCAGCCCGTCAACCTGCGGCATATTGACATCCATCAAGATAAGATCAATCTCGCCATGGCGGTCCAGAGCTAGTTCAAAAGCCTCTTGCCCGTTACGGGCCACAAATACTTTGTGGCCTTCATTTTCCAGCATACGGCGAGCAACCTCGAGATTGGTATCTTTATCGTCAGCCAACAAAACCGTCAGGCTGGGGATGGATACCATATCCTGCGCCGCCATCTCATAGCCTGCGGCAAAACCGAGAACGCGACCAAGCGCATCATCATCTTCTTTGTCAATGGTCATGAAATACGGGAAGTCGGCAAATGGCTGTTCTTCTTTTTCAACTACTTCAATCAAAAATGATTTTTGATAACTCTCTGCCTGCCGCATGAATTTCGGCAATTCGGCCCGCGACTTGCCTTGCACAAACACCAGTGCCGCATCATGGGTTAGGCGGTCTGCTAAATCTTCCGCTGACATATCATCAGAAATTCGCGTGCAAACAATACCTGCCGATTGCAGAGCCAGCTCCAGAAAATGACTGTCGCCATCGCCGTAAATATAAACAGAAGAATGAACGGGCACCAATTCGATTTTGCTTTCCATCTCCCGCAAGGGAACCATCACACAAAAATCAGACCCTTTTCCCTCTTCGCTTTCCAGCCAGATACGTCCGCCCATGGCATTGGCCAAATCGGCACAGATCGCAAGGCCAAGCCCTACCCCGCCAAGCTGATTGGCTTTGGCATTTTCCAATTGGGCAAAACGCTGAAAAATGGCGTCTTGGCGATCTTTCGGTATCCCGGCACCGGTATCGGACACTTTAATGTATAAAAATTCACGGTCCTCTTCTTCGCGCCGCTCCAGCAAGATCGACACTCTGCCCTCATCCGTAAATTTAATCGCATTTCCTCCCAAATTGAGGAGGATTTTTTTCAAATGCGCCCCTGTGCTTTCCACATAGCGCGAAAGGCCACTATCCATACGTAATTGCAGGTTCAGTTTTTTCTGAAATGCGAGAGGGCGCAAACCAAGATCAATCGTGCGCAGCAATTCATAAAGATCAACCCGCTCGGCCGGCGCGGCAATCGCCTGTTCTTCGGCTTTGGAGACAATCAAAATATTATCGACCATTTCCAAAAGCGTTTCCCCCGACTGGTTGATCGACATCGCCATGGCTTTCTGGTCATCATCAAAATTGCCCTTTTGCGGCATCATCAAAGACAGATTGATAATGGAGTTCAGCGGTGTGCGCAGCTCATGGCTCATCATCGCGAGGAATTTTGATTTTGCCCCACTGGCCGCTTTTTCCCCGGCAATCGCCTGTTCCAGCCGATTGATCAAGCCTGCAGCATAGGCTGGCAAAATCAACAGGATTGTCATCACCATCAAAGTAATTTCGGGCTTGTCGCGCCAATAGGGTGTTGTAATCGCAACGATGAAAAAACTGCCAAAACCTATCACCGCGCCATAGCGCAACATGGTCACCCCAAAGCGAAATCCATTACCAAAAGAGGCCCATAGATAAGCAAAGACAAACGGCACACCGACAATACCGCCATAGGCCACCGCGATTGATGCTGTAAGACAGTCAATGGCTATCGAGATGATAAGGCGTGAATCACGGCGCTGCGGTTGCAGGACAAACCAAATGCGCGATAAAATCGTAAGGCCAATACTGAACAGATGCCCCCAAGCCAGAAAGGGTAAGTTAATCGCCGAATCATCAATGAAATCCTTGCTGACAACGATAGCCAGCCAAAATGCTGCCAATAGCACCAAACGATTGCGATAGGTCGCATTTTCCGACGGGTTTTTCTTGCCCGCAGCAATGATCTGCCGCCTAATTCTAGCCCAGGATGTCATTATTGCGCCTGCCCCCAAAGTGCCTCACCAACACCTTCATCATCTTCTTTTGCCAAAACACAACTGGCGGGAAACCGGAAAACAATATCAACACCCTGATCCGGCGCTGATTCAACTTCCAGATTGCCCCCTTGCGTCTCCATCATTCGAATCGCCAATGGCAGGCCGAGACCAACGCCTTGGCGACCTTTGGTCTTTGTATCAACGACCCCGATGCCAAAAGGCGATGTGATGGTTTCAATCAGTTCAGGTGAAATCCCCGGCCCATCTGTGTGGATCCGTAATTGGAAGCCATCCTCTTGCGACACATGGCTGGAAACAAGAACCGGACTATCGGCAGGTGTATAGGTCAGCGCATTGCTGATAACTTCATACAAAGCCTGGCGGGTCAGCTCAAAGTCAATCTTCAATCGCAATTCCGGATCAAATTTTTCGGTGAATTGAACTTCCGTTCCATAATTATCCGACATCGCCTCGCGTTTGGCCTGATCATAGACATCGCCAAAGGTGAGCGGCTCCAAATGCAGCTCGACTTCGTCAAATTCAATCGAGGAATAACGGATCATATTATTGATGATCTTTTCAAGTCGCTTGCCAGCGCTCAAAATCTCGGCGGCATAATCCTGGTATTTATTATCGCCAACGGGGCCGTGAATTTCATTGACCACCAGCGAGGAAAACCCGATGACCAGATGCAGGGGCGTGCGTAGTTCATGGCTAATATTGGACAGAAATTCCGATTTGGTCCGGCTCGCCGCCTCTGCGCCATCACGGGCAACGGCCAGCTCTTCTTCCATTTCCTTGCGCTCGGAAATATCGGTCATGGCCACCAGCATCATATGGCGCCCTGTTTCCGGATCACGATAGCGGCTATGGCGGGTGAGAAATGTGCGGGTGATGCCATCCTTGCCCTGCAAAGTCTCTTCGAGGGTTCGTTTGGCCGATTTTTCCTTGGAAAAATTCTGGCCTTCGCTCGCCCATTCAGAAATTTGTGTTGCTACGCGCTGTTCCAGCAAATCACCAAAGAAATGGGCGGCCGCATCATTGGCAAAAGAAACCTGGCCTTCCTGATCCACCGAGTAAATAATCGCCGGGGTCGCATCGGCCACCGCGGCAATGCGCTGGGCATTATCGCGCAGGGCTTTTTCATGCTCGGCCCGCGCTGCGGTCAGTTCAACTTCGAGATGGCTGGCCCGGTCTTCCAAAAGAAGGTGCTGGCGTCGCAATTCGAGACAGTTTCTGGCCCGGGCGAGAAATTCAAAATGGTCTATTGGCGTGCGCAAAAAATCTGTCGCGCCGGCCTCAAAAGAGCGCAGGCGGTAAGAGCGGTCCTCATAGGTCGAGACCACAATAATCGGAATATCCTTGGTTTCTTCACGGGCACGCATCTCATGGATAAATTCCGCACCATTCATTCCCGGCATGGAATAATCTGTCACCACCAGATCCGGTGTTATATTTTCGAGCGCCTCAACCGCCTCCAACCCGCTGGAATAGGCTAAAACCTCATTATTCTCGCTCAATTGCTGAGCCAGACGGGTAAGAATTTTTCTGTTGGTCTCGCGATCATCGACCACAAAAATGACAGCCATAGGGTACCTGCATCAAGCCTTTGAATGGTTAATTTAAGCGTCTTGTTAACCCTTTATCTCTAGCAAAATATGATTAATTGCCTGTGAACTGTAAAAACCCTTGTCGTGGCAATCATTTTGCAGCAATGCTGTAAGAAACGAGCGTAACTGGCCCCTGTAAAAAGTTAACATTATGACTATTGAGAAAAGTGACCCACTGCCCTTTCAGACTGTGCCATCACAGTCTCTGGAAGTGGTTTCTTCAGAAACCAATCCACCATGGCGGGATTATATCGATCCATCCGGTCTGCGCGACCTTGCGATCGCTCATGATCCCGATGCGAGGACGCTCACTTGCTCTTTTACCCATGCCCGCAATGCCAATGTCACCGAGCCTTTGGTGGATGAGTTTTTGACTATTTTTTCCGGCCTGCGCAAAAGTAAGGCCATTGCCCGCCCTGAGGGGGAAGAGTTCTGGTTTCGCTATTATCTTTTCAAATCCATGAAGCAATCAATTTTCAGCTTCGGGGGTGATTTGGAAATGTTTGTCAATTGCATCAATACCGGCGATCGCGAAAAGCTCGCCGCTTATGCAACCGCCTGTATTCTCGCCTGTCATGACACCTACCAGAATTTTGAACTGCCGATCATTACCGTTTGCCTCGTCTCTGGCGACGCGCTGGGCGGTGGACTGGAATGTGCGCTGGCCTGTGATTTTCTGGTGGCCGAAGAAGGCTCGATGATGGGCTTGCCGGAAGTGTTGTTTGGCATGTTCCCCGGCATGGGGGCCTACAGCTTTTTGCGCCGGAAAATTGGCCAGCAAAAAACCGAAGATATGATCTTTGGTGGCGCCCTGTATAAAGCCGAAGAGCTGTTTGAATGGGGCATTGTCGATGTTCTGGCTAAAAAGGGTCAGGGCGAAGAAGAGTTACAGGCCTTTCTCAAGCGCATGGACAAGAAATACAACACCTATCGCTCGGTAGTCGAGGCCCGCAAGCGCAGCTTTGCCCTCGACCAGAGCGAGATGATGGATATTGTCGGCCATTGGGTGGATTCTGCCTTCAAGGTTAGCCGCTCGGATATTCGCAAAATGCAGCGCCTTAGCCAGATGCAGAAAAAACGCGTGGCCGAGGAAAGCAATGGCCTGCTCGCCGCTGAAGGCTCTTAAAACAAACCGGTCAATGGGTCCGCTCGCGCACATAATGGGCAAGCTGTAACAGGGGGTCGGCTTTTTTTCCAAAAATATGCAAATGATCGCTCGCGGACCGGATTAAATCATCGACCCGTGACAAGGCTTTGCCTGCGCCAAAAACCTCCACAAAAGTCGGTTTGTCATTGGCATTATCCTGACCAACCGGCTTGCCCATACTGGCTTCATCGCCATTATGGTCGAGCAAATCGTCGATGATCTGGAAAGCAAAGCCGAGATCCTGACCAAATTTTTTCAAGGCCGCGCTTTCACCCTCTGTGGCGCCGCCTACCAAAGCGCCCATTTCAATCGCGACCTCAATCATCGCACCGGTTTTCAAGGCCTGAAGGCGGCGTATGTCCTGTTCGTTTTCCAGCACCTGATCTGCTGCCATATCGATCATCTGGCCACCAACCATGCCGGATACTCCGGCCGCTTTTGCCAATAGGCGCAGCAGAGCGATTTTAATATCCGCCGACAGGTTAAGATCGTTATCGGTCAGTTTCTCGAATGCCAGCGCCTGAAGGGCATCACCCACCAATATAGCCGTTGCCTCCCCATAGGCCTTGTGAATGGTTGGACGGCCCCGACGCAAAGGGCTGTCATCCATGGCTGGCAGGTCGTCATGGACGAGAGAATAGGCATGGATCAGCTCTGTTGCCCCGCCAAGAATTAACGAAATCGACCGCTCGACCCCGAACATTTCGGCCGTCGCCACACATAGGCCCGGGCGCAAGCGCTTGCCCCCCGCCAGCACGGCCTCTGCCATGGCCAGACGCAGCTTCGTCTCTGCCCCGGTAATATCCTCTTGACCTGCAACCATCCACCGGCCGAGCAGAACCTCAAGATCATTGGATATGTCTTTGAAATATCGGGGTAATTCGCTCATATTCCTGTGCTTGCCTTGCGTTTCATTACCAATGCCATATCCGCCATTGCTTTAAGCGGCCAGCCCGCAAGATACAAGTCACGGATTTTGCGGGCATCTATTAAGCGAAACCTTTTATGGTCAAATTCCATCCGGCGGTTAAGGTATTTTTCGCATCTCGGCGGCTATTTTAACGGTTTGCAGCCACCCCTTTTCAAGGGAGTATTCTAATGAGCATTGCGTTCCATCATGACGAGGCCCAAGACCCGTCTATTGGCCAATCCGGCACTGCGCGTGCTGCGATGCCGTCAGTGCTCATCGCTATTGGTCTGTCTTTCGTCCTATAT
>JALSJA010000265.1 GCA_026989615.1 Parvularculaceae bacterium
AGCCGCTTTGACTTTTTCGGTCAAAGCGGCTTTTTTCTGCCCCATGTCTTTCCTTCTCAACCCCCGCCTCAAAGCCGACACTGCCGCCGTCACCGAGCTTGCTTTATCTTCTGTGCGGCTAATGCGCGACGGGCGGTTTTTATGGCTGGTGCTGATACCGCGCAAAACCGGTGTCTCGGAAATCTTCGATCTTTCCCCCAGTGATCAGCAAATCCTGATGAAAGAAATTTCGATCACCGCTCGCCTGCTCAAGGCCTATGCTCAATGTGACAAAATCAACATTGCCGCTTTCGGCAATATGGTCCCGCAACTGCATATCCATGTGATCGCCCGCTTCACCGCCGACCCGGCCTGGCCCGGCAGCGCCATCGGCCATGGCGCCCCCATGCCCCGCGAGCCTTCCATAGAGGCGCAAATCATAAAACAGCTCAAACAGGCTTTTGGGGAGAAGACAGAAGCCCAGAAATCCAAGAAACCCATGAATTAACAATCTGTTAACTCCTTGAACAGACATATCGGTTTTACTGGCCTCACCTTGAAAATACGGCTATCCTGCCTATCTTTAAGCCTGACTAATCGGGCCACCTATTGGCCGCCTATCTAGGCAATGGCATTTTGTATGGAGATGATTGATTATGAATAATATACGCAAGCAATTTTCCGACGGGTTTTCAACCACCCAGACGGGTGTCGCCTATAATGAGGGCCTGCGCAAATATATGCTGGGGGTCTATAATTATATGGGCCTTGGCATTGCCGCCACCGCCCTTGTGGCCATGGTCTTTGCGCAAAATCAGGAATTGTCAATTTTCATGCGCACCAGTGCCATTGGTATCTGGCTACCCTTCATTGCCATTTTGGGCCTTGGCTGGGTCGGCCCGAAAATCATTTTTTCCGGCAGTCAAATCGCCGCCCACGGCATTTACTGGGCCTATGTGGCCGCCTGGGGCTTTATCATCGGTCCCGTTGTCGGCATTTACGCCGGCGCTGGCATGGCCAATATGGTCTATGAAGCCTTTTTCATCACCGCCGCCCTGTTCGGTAGCTTGAGCCTTTATGGCTATACTACCAAAAAGGATCTTTCCGGCTGGGGAAAATTCCTGTTCATGGCGACGGTCGGGCTTGTCATCGCCATTGTCGCCAATTTCCTGATCTTCAAAAGCGACATGATGTCGATCATTGTATCCTCATTGGTGGTTCTGGTATTTTCGGCGATAACCGCCTATGAAACCCAGACCATCAAGCACCTTTATGCGGAAGGCCATGAGGGCGCCAATGCCCGCGCCTCGATCTTCGGCGCGTTCAGCCTCTATGGCACTTTTGCGGTTTTGTTCCTGCATATTCTAAATCTTCTATCCCGCCTGCGCGGCGACTAGAGCGTTTTCAGGATAACCGGCCTCATCCTGAGCTTGTCGAAGGACCCACTTTTCGCAGAAGTGCTCAAAAACAAAAACTTAGAGCCCGGTTTTTGATTCAATCAAAACGAAAAAAGGCTCCAGACTTAAAATCTTTACTGATTGCCCCCCCTTTTTGCGTTGAACTGCAAAAAG
>JALSJA010000266.1 GCA_026989615.1 Parvularculaceae bacterium
TTTTGCCGGTAAAGCCAACTTTCCAGCCATCGGCAATGACGGCGGTGGCCTGATCGAACAGAACGCGCCCTTCAATACGGAAAGTAAGATCATTGATATGCAACATGAGGGAGTGCTTAAGGTGCCCGCGGGCGAAAGGGAAGAGGCGAAATCTCTTGTCTCACGGGCCCGCCATTGCTATAGCCGCGTTCAATCGGATTCATCCCTAAATCAAAGGAATTATCATGGGCTTAGAGCGCACATTTTCAATTATCAAACCTGACGCCACAAAGCGTAATATTACCGGTAAAGTCATCGCCAAGCTGGAAGAGGGCGGCCTGCGGGTGGTGGCTTCCAAACGTATTCATATGACCCGCGAGCAGGCCGAGGGTTTTTACGGGGTCCATAAGGATCGCCCGTTTTTTGGCGAATTGGTCGAGTTCATGATGTCCGGCCCGGTCGTGGTGCAGGTGCTTGAAGGGGAAAATGCCGTTGCCCGCAATCGCGAGATTATGGGGGCGACCAATCCGGCAGAAGCGGCGCCGGGGACGATTCGCGCTGAATTTGCCCAAAGCATTGGTGAAAACTCGGTCCATGGCTCCGATGCGCCAGAAACTGCAAAAGAAGAAATAGCCTTCTTTTTCAAAGAAGAAGAGATTGTTGGCTAGAGCACTTCTTATCTTAAAAACCGGCCTCATCCTGAGCTTGTCGAAGGATCCACTTATTCTGGAAACGCTCTAGCTATTCAATTGCAAGAAGGCGGCCCCTGGGTCGCCTTTTTTGTGCCCTCAATTTCACCAAAAAGCCTTATCTGCCCTGAAAATTCCTCTCTGCCTTCTTTGTCGGGTCGCAATCCGGGGTGAGCATCTGTCCTATGGATGGCCCTTTGCGGGGGACCAAAGGCACAAAGCGCAAGGGTCAAAAGGGCGTCCATTCGTGGATTGAAAAACAGGAGAGACCGGGATGAAACGTAGTTTAGGCATTATAGCAGGGGCCATGATAGTCGGATTTGGCGCAGCGGGATTTGCCGATAATACCAGAGCTGAACTGGCACAGGCCATCAATGTCGGGACCGTGATTCAGGAGGCCGATATACGCCTTGATGCGGAAATTCGCTTTGCCGAGGTAGATGCCAATAGAGACGGCTTCATCTCGCGGGATGAATATGCAGGGTCAGCGGTGGTGATGGCGTCACTGGCGCGGTTCAATGGCGAGGTGCTGATCGATGGTAGCAATGCGATTACAGTTTCCTTGCCGGCGCAGATGATCGGACGGGTCAGCATGGGCGAGCGTAGCACTATTGATGCGGTGGCGCGTTCGAGCTTTTCTTACATGGCAGGAGATGATGGCCTGATGAATCGCCGCGAATGGGTAGCCGCAAGGCTCGCTGAATTTGCCGCGATTGATTTCAACAAGGACGGTGCCTTGCACGGGGACGAGGTTAATCGTTTTGCCCTGTCGGTTGCCCGTTATCCGCTGAACTCGGTTTAGAGCCTGTTCGGTTTTGATGGAATCGAAACCGGGCTCCAAGTCTTTGTTTTGACGCTCCTGAGCCAAGGCGAAGGGCC
>JALSJA010000267.1 GCA_026989615.1 Parvularculaceae bacterium
CAGATCAAATTCCAGCACTTCGCCGGAAAATAATTTATAGGTCGGGGGTGCAGGGAAATTGTTTTCGAACAACTGCCAGAAGGCCAGAATTTCTTCGCTCTTGGGGGGGCGCGTTACCATTAGCGACCCCTTTCTTGCCGGCGTTTTTGCTCGGCGGAAAACGCCATCATTTTTGGCAGCAAAAACAGGCTTGAGGCAATGAAAGTGATAACCACGATGCCAATCACCAGCGTTTCCATTTTCTGCGCAGAGTCAAAAAGCCACCACGCCAGAAAAGTCAAAAGCGCAAGCCCCTCACCAATAGCAAACCGTATGAGATAGGCGGTTTGGCGTTTTTGTAAATTTTTCCGCGACGGCTCCATATTCTGCCCGTCCTATTTCACGGGTGCAGGATCACTATTTGGCAATTTCCTGATCGGTTTGGCTGCCGATCCATCATACAGGCTTTCATCAAGCAGGGTCGTAGGGCCCCCTTGCGGATCGGATGTATGGCGCTTGGCATTAAACACGCCCGGCTCGACAAATTCCCCTCTGGACAGCTTGCCCAATATATCTTCAAAAATCTCCGGGGTCAGATCCTCATAATAATAATCATTGATCTGCACCATGGGCGCATTGCAACAGGCCCCGAGGCATTCAACCTCGAGCCAGGACAATTTGCCATTTTCAGAAATATGGTTTTGCGGGCCAATGGCCTTTTCGCAAATCTTTTTCAAATCATTGGCCCCGCGCAACATGCAGGGCGTGGTGCCGCATAGCTGGACGAAATATTCGCCGACCGGCGCAAGGTTGAACATGGTGTAGAAACTGGCCACTTCCAGCACCCGAATATGCGGCATGGCAAGCTGTTTGGCGATTGCTTCCATGGCCGGGATGGATACCCAGCCCTCCTGCTTTTGCGCCTGCCACAAAAACGGGATAACCGCCGAAGCCTCGCGGCCTTCAGGATATTTCTTTAATTGCTCTTCGCACCAGGCCTTGTTTTCCTTGCTCCAGGAAAAAGAGGCGGGTTGGTCTTTGGCGGGTTTACGAGCAGCCATTGATTTTATTCTCCTTCATGGGTGCCGGATTGTGCTTTCTCCAGCGTCTCCATCTTATCCAGCCTTTTGGTGGCATTTTCAACATTACGGCGCATAAAGGCCATGCGATAGGCACGGATATAAGTGCCGATTAACGGCAGGCGCCCCAATATATCGGTGCGAAAAAGCACCAGCAACGCCACAAAAGCAATAGCATAGCGCTGCAAAATAACCGGATCATCCATGCTGGCCTCACCATTAAATATCGCCATGCGAATGGGCAATATCACCAGCGTGATAAATCCCGCAAAAAATATCCCGTAAACCCCCGCGCCAATGCGGGTCGCCATGATCCGCCCGCCCATATGGCGTTTGCGCAAGACCACAATAGAAGCAAACATTACCGCCAGAGCGATAAAAAGAGCCGCAAGAAATGTCGGCAGCCAGACCATCAGGCGTATATCCGGCTCATCGGTCAATTTCCCCGAATACCACATCCAGCGTGCCGATAATCGCCGAGCAGTCCGCCAGCATATGACCGCGGCTCATCCAGTCCATGGCGTGAAGATGCGGATAGCCGGGAGCGCGGATTTTACATTTATAAGGCTTATTGCTGCCATCGGAAACCAGATAGACCCCGAACTCACCCTTGGGCGCCTCAACAGCCGTATAGACCTCACCGGCCGGCACTTTGAAGCCTTCCGTATAAAGCTTGAAATGATGGATCAGCGCTTCCATGCTCGCCTTCATATCGGCCCGGCGCGGCGGCGCGATTTTGCCATCGGTGCTCATCACCGGCCCCGGCTCCAGCTTGGCAATACATTGCTTCATGATTTTCAGGGACTGCTTCATCTCTTCCATGCGACAGACATAGCGGTCATAGCAATCCCCATGCTTGCCGATAACAATATCGAAATCCATTTCCGCATAACATTCATAAGGCTGGCTCTTGCGCAAATCCCATTTCACGCCAGAACCGCGCAACATCACCCCGGAAAAACCCCATTCAAAGGCCTGCTCCCTGGTGACAACGCCAATATCCACATTGCGCTGTTTGAAAATACGATTATCGGTGATGAGCCCTTCAATATCATCCATCACCTGCGGAAATGTGTCGCACCAGGCGTCAATATCATCAATCAGCTCTTGGGGTATATCCTGATGGACCCCGCCAACGCGGAAATAGGCGGCGTGCATCCGCGCCCCGCAAGCCCGTTCATAAAACACCATCAGCTTTTCGCGCTCCTCAAAGCCCCAAAGCGGCGGGGTCAGCGCGCCGACATCCATGGCCTGGGTGGTGACATTCAATATATGCGACAAGATGCGGCCAATTTCAGAAAACAGAACCCGAATGAGCTGGGCCCGACGCGGCACTTCAATGCCGAGCAGTTTTTCTGCGGCCAGACAAAAGGCATGCTCCTGATTCATCGGCGCCACATAATCAAGCCGGTCAAAATAGGGAATGGCCTGAAGATAGGTTTTATGCTCGATCAGCTTTTCCGTGCCCCGGTGCAGAAGGCCGATATGCGGATCGCAGCGCTCTATCACTTCGCCATCCATTTCCAGCACCAGACGCAACACCCCGTGAGCCGCCGGATGTTGCGGGCCGAAATTGATAGTAAATTTACGCTCCGAAGAGGCCTCAGACGCGCTGTCCGTGACTTCGATTACTTTGGTTCCGTCAGCCATGAGCAGCACCTCC
>JALSJA010000268.1 GCA_026989615.1 Parvularculaceae bacterium
GGGAGTAGCAAATAGCGAATAGCCTTTTAAGGGTAAATCTGGCAATGAAGCCGCTCCTTTTAAGTCTTTTTTGCTTGTATTGACCGAATAAGCGCACGCAGCATTTTTCCAAGCTCCTCGCATTCCCTCAGCAGCGGCAAGATCTTTTCTTCTGCCAGAATATCCACCCTTTGTGCAATAATCAGATGGGTTTCCAATTCTTTCAACGACCCTTGCGCTATTCGCAGGAATTGAACAAAGGAACCGGAGTTTTCTCGGCCATGTCCTTCGGCGATATTCGCAGCCACTGAAATAGCCGCCTGTCTGGTTTGCGACACCAACCCGAACATTTCGTCTTTCGGATAATTTTTGGTGATAGCATAGCATTGAACCGCCATTTCCGTAGCGCGCTGCCAGACCATCAAGTCCCTGTAAGACTGAAACTTTTTTGTCAAAATTTTTTTCCATCAAAAACCAACTATTCGCTACTCTCTATTCGCTATTCGCTTTTTTCCACTTTCTCATCACCCGGCAACACATATTGCGCGCCTTCCCAGGGGGAGAGATAATCGAAATTACGATATTCCTGTGTCAGTTTCACCGGCTCATAGACAACCCGTTTTTGCTCATCATCATAGCGTAGTTCCACATGGCCGGTGAGCGGAAAGTCCTTGCGCAGAGGATGACCCTCAAAGCCATAATCGGTCAGCAGGCGGCGCAAATCCGGATGGCCCTCAAACATCACCCCATACATATCAAACGCCTCCCGCTCATACCAGTTGGCGCAAGGATAGACTTCAATGACCGACGCGATGGTGGCATTTTCATCAAGGGCAGCCTTGACCCGAATGCGAAAATTATTGTGCAGCGACAGAAGATGATAGACCACATCAAAACGCGCGGCCCGCTCCGGATAATCCACAGCGGTCAGATCGACAAGCTGGATAAACCGCGCCAGCTGATCGTCGCGCAGAAATTTCAGCACCGGAATGATTTTCTCCGGCGCCACCGTAATCGACAACTCCCCATGGGCCGTCTCCACCTGCAGAAGGTCAGCCCCCAATTTGGCCTCGATATGGTCTTTCAGATCTTGTAAATCTTCGTTCATGGAATAATCCTGATGGCGCTAACGCACAATGCTCCCCTCACGGCGGATTTTTTTCTGTAATTGCAGCAATCCGTAGATCAGGGCTTCTGCCGTTGGCGGGCAGCCGGGCACATAAATATCCACCGGCACAATACGATCACAACCACGCACCACTGAATAGGAATAATGGTAATAGCCGCCACCATTGGCACAGGAGCCCATGGAAATGACATAACGCGGATTTGGCATCTGGTCGTAAACCTTGCGCAAAGCCGGGGCCATTTTATTGGTCAAAGTGCCGGCAACGATCATGAGGTCTGACTGCCGGGGGGAAGCGCGCGGGGCAATGCCAAAGCGTTCAATATCATAGCGCGGCATCGCCGCCTGCATCATTTCAACGGCGCAACAGGCAAGGCCGAAGGTCATCCACATCAAAGAGCCGGTGCGGGCCCAGTTAATGACCGCATCGGCAGGCGCGGTGAAATAACCGCGATCGGCCAGCTGGTCGGACAATTCGGTAAAAAACGGGTCACGGGCATCGGGGTTATAGCCCTCGCCCGCGGCGCGGGACAAAGTGCCATAGGGTGCCGGTTTCGTCTCTAACGCCATTCCAGCGCTCCTTTTTTCCATTCATATAAAAAGCCGATGAAAAACACTGCCAGAAACACGAACATCGACCAGAAGGCAAAGATCTGGAAGTCGCGATCAGCCCCCAATTCGGGGTTGAACATCACCACTGCCCAAGGGAATAAGAATGCCACATCAAGATCGACAATGATGAACAGGATGGCGACGATATAGAACTGCACATCAAATTTCATGCGGCTGTCATCAAATGGCTCAAAGCCACATTCATAGGTAGACAGTTTTTCTGCATCCGGTTCCGCCGGGGCCAGCACCATAGGCATCACCAAAAACAATAATCCGATGAGGCAGGAAAGGCCGAGAAAAATGATAATCGGCAAATAATTGAGGAGAAAATCGGAACCAGCCATGAAAGGTCTCTTTCATCCGTTAAGGTAAGCGTTAAATCTGCCTGTTCTTATCCGACATTGCCCCCAAGAAACAAGGGTCAAAGGGGCGAGAAATCGCGGTTTTTGCCCCTGCCCCAAAACGGCCGGCATGGCGATCCGGGATGGGCCTCTTGCCTATATCAGGAAAATACCGCAAATCTCTGGAAAGATTGATAAAATAGGAATCGGCGTGAGCGACAAGGATAATCGGGACTCTATTGCCGGCGTGGTGCTGGCCGGCGGCAAAAGCAGGCGCTTTGGCGATGGGGGTAAGGCCAATAAGGCCGCAGCCATGCTCGGCGGCGAGCCTCTCCTCACCCTCACCATGGGCCGCGCCAGAAAGCAGGTCCGCGATCTGGCGTTGAATATCAATCAGGCCCTTGATTTCCCCCTGCCCGATGAGCTTGCCCGCCTGCCGCAACTCCCCGACCGCCCGCAAATCCATGCGGGGCCATTGGCAGGGGTTTTGGCAGGCCTCGAATGGGCCGCCAGTTTGGGGGAACCCGTAACCCGTCTTGCCTGTTTTGCGGTCGATACGCCCTTCTTTCCCGATGATTTTGTTGACCGGCTTTGGCAGGAAAAAGATCAAGGCGAGATTATCTGCGCCGAAAGCGAAGGCCATCACCACTACCTCGCCAGCTTGTGGCCGGTTTCTCTGGCGGGTGACTTGCGCCAAAAGCTGGAAGAGGAGCCGGGCCTGTCTGTGCGTTCCTACCTCGCCACCCGCCGCACGGCTTTTATTTTATTTCCGGAGCAGGATTTTGATCCCTTTTTCAACATCAACCGCACCGATGACATGGCCGAGGCCGAAAAGATTTATCAACGCCATTTCGTGCGTATTTGAAGCCTCACACATCACAGCCATCCACAAAATTCCCTCTCTCGCCAGCGGGGGAAAACTATCAGGAAGCCTTGCCAACTCAGCAACTGGAGTGGAAAAATTGTTACAGCCTTATCACTTCGACAATATCGCCCGAACTGGCCGCCCTCGCCCCGGCTCTTCGCACGATAAAGCAATTGGCCTGCAAAAAGGGCGTCAGCAGCGAGCTGTCCTGACGCGATAAGGGTTTTGCAATCTGGCACCCATCATTGGCAATCTCCAACACCCCGCGCAAATATTCATCGCGCCCGCCCTGCTTTGGCAGCTCTGTGCCAAGAACCGCCATTTGTATTTCATGACCCGACACAGGCATACCCCGCAAATTATCGGTCAGGGGTTTTACAAATAGATGGGCGCAGACCATGGCCGAGGCCGGATTGCCGGGCAGACCCAGCACATATTGAATTGTTGGTGATGAACGCCTTGCAAACCAGGTGGGCTTGCCGGGCTTTATTTTTATTTTCTGAAACAAAAACTCAAACCCCGCATCCGCAAAGCTCGGTTTCATATAGTCGTAATCGCCGACCGAGGCCCCGCCGAGGGGAATGATAAGATCAAACTCTTTCGCCGCATCAATTTTTTCTTTAATCGCTTCGGGACTATCCTCGGCAATACCAAGATATTCCCCTTCGCAACCCCATTCTTCCAGCAAAGCCAAAAGGCCATAAGGGGTGGAGGAGAGAATGCCTTTGCCCCCCTGCCCCGGTTCAATCAGCTCATTGCCATTGGCGATGATCGCCACCTTCGGACGGCGGATAGTTTTAATCGCCCCATGATCCGCCGAGGCCAGAACCGCGATCTTATAGGCATTGATCTCTTCCCCCATGCCGATAATTTCATCGCCTGCACGAAAATCAATCCCCGCCTGACGAATATGGGAAGGTTTTTTCTGGTCGCAGGTCAATGCAATCCAGTCACCCTCGCGGCTGACATCTTCCTGAATGACAATATGGTCAGCGCCTTTGGGCACTTTGCCGCCGGTAAAAATCCGCACCGCCTCGCCCGCGCCCACCATGCCGGAAAATTCTTCCCCCGCCGGCACCTCGCCAATCACCTGCAGGCGATCGCCGATCTTTTTGGCACTGTCAAAACGCACCCCATAGCCATCCATGGCCGACATGGCATTGGGGGGCACGGTGGTTTTGGCCCTGACCGTTTCAGCGCTGACCCGCTTGTTTAATTTTTCAAGCGACACCGTTTCAACATCAAGCATCTCGCTATGGGCGTAAATGGTCGCAAGGGCTTCCTCGACACTAATCATTTCGTCTCTTTCAAAACATAGTCCCCGGATTTGCCACCGGATTTGGACAGAAGTTTTATCGCGCCAATCTCCATGCCCTTATCCAATGCCTTTAACATATCATAGGCGGTAAGACAGGCCGCCGAGACCGCGCTCAACGCCTCCATCTCGACCCCGGTGGGACCGGTGGAGGAAACCCGAGCGGTAAAATGAATTTCGCATGCTTTCTTATCAAGACGGGCGGAAACTTTGGCCCCGGAAATCAACAAAGGATGGCAAAGGGGAATAAGGTCAGGGGTTTTTTTAACCGCCATCACCCCGGCCAGCTTGGCAATGGTCAGCACATCGCCTTTTTTTATGGCATCGGCTTCAATCGCCACGACCATTGGCGGGGTAATTTTGATAACACCGCTGGCCTCGGCAATGCGGACCGTCTCCTCTTTACCGGAAACATCCACCATCACCGGATCGCCTTTGTCATCAATATGGGTGAGCTTGCTCATCGCTATTTTTCCATCAGCCGCGGCATAAGTTCCACGAGATTACACGGCCGGTGGCGACTGTCGAGAATATCGCCAATCACGCGGTCCCAGCCATCTTTCACCGCCCCATTGGAGCCCGGCAGGGCAAATAAAATCGTGCCCTTGGCAACGCCCGCGCAGGCCCGCGAGGCAAGGGTGGATAAGCCCACACTCTGAAAGCTGACCTGATGAAAGATAACCGAAAAGCCCTCAATTTCACGATCAAATAATGGCCTTATGGCTTCGGGCGTCACATCACGCCCCGTAAGCCCGGTGCCCCCCGTGCTGACGATGACATCCACAGTTTCATCATCAATCAGCGCCTTGGCAGCCGCGCGAATTTTCTCAATCTCGTCAATGATAATCGCACGTTTGGCCAATATATGTCCTGCTGCTTGGACCCGCTCACACAAAATATTGCCAGAACTGTCATCTTCCAGCGTGCGGGTGTCGGAAATGGTTAGAACCGCAATGCGCAGGGGTTTAAATTTCAGGCTTTCATCAATACCGGGCATGGAAAAACTCTCTTTTATGGTTTTGCTTTTTAAGATTTATGGGTTTGCGGCCATTATGCTTCCTTGACCTATATCAGCTATTCTTTGGCGTTTATTCTTTGGTAGTGCGCCATTCTTCACGGGCGGCATAGTCTTTTTGCGTCGGCTCTATCCACGCCTCTCCTGTAGCGGTTTTTTCCTTCTTCCAGAATGGCGCATCGGTTTTCAGCCGGTCCATGAGATAGCTTGCCGCCTCAAAAGCCTCCTGGCGATGGGCGCCGGCGGTAGCGACAAAGACAATCGCCTCCCCCGGGGCCATCCTGCCATAGCGGTGAACAATCAGCACATGGCTTACAGGCCAAAGCCGGCGCGCCTCCTGCGCAAAACTCTCGATCATTTTTTCGGTAAATTGCGGATAATGATCAAGTTCTAATGTGGTGACATCATCTAGCAGTCCGGCCTCGTCCTTCGACTGGCTCAGGATGAGGCCTTCTTTGGTCTGTTTCTCTTTTGCTTGGCCACGCACTAACCCCGTAAAAGAAACAATCGCCCCATTTTCATGGCCGCAATCTTCCGTAAATGCCCGCAAAAGGGCGCTGGGATCAAAAGCTTCGCGCTGCACTTTAATCATCGCCGCCTGCCCGCCGCTCATCCGCCACTCATGGGCGGTAAAAAGGCAATCTCGTCTGCGTCTTTTATGGGGGCATCTGGGCGGCAAATTTCCTGATTGACCACATAATTGGTGGAAGGATGCTGCAAAGCCACCCCAAGAGCTGGCTGCTCCTGCGCCAACAGGGCCACCAAATCTTTCACACAAGCCAGCCGTTCCGGCAAAGCCCGTTGCTGCTCGCGCGCCCCTGCCATATCGGCAAATTTTCCCAAAAATAAAAGCCTGGCCATATCTACCCTCCGGTCACCGACATATGCCGCGCCACCGATGGGCGGTTATCACTTTTTGCCGCCACGAAATCATGCTGCAAAGGTTTTTGGGTCATGGCATTACGGATCAGCACAGCGATTTCTTCGTCTGACAATCCATCGCGCAAGGGTTTGCGCAAATCGAGATGGTTGTTCTGCCCAAGACAAAAGTAAAGCCGTCCGGTGCAAGTCAGGCGCACGCGATTGCAGCCCGCACAAAAATTTTGCGTCAAAGGCGAAATAAATCCGAGCCTGCCGCCGGTCTCCGCCACCCGCACATAGCGCGAAGGCCCGCCAGTGCGATAGGTCTCTTCAACCAAAGTCCAGCGCTGCTCCAAATCCTCGCGCATAGCCGTTAAAGGCAAAAACTGGTCACGATAATCATTGCCAAGATCGCCCATGGGCATGACCTCGATCAGGGTCATGTCAAACCCTTGCCCATGGGCCCAGGCAATGAGGTCCGGAAGCTCGGCGCGATTATCATCTTTCAGGGCCACAGAATTGATCTTGATTTTAAGACCGGCCTGTTTGGCGGCCTCTATCCCGGCCAAAGTCTTGCCAAGGTCGCCGCCGCGGGTGATGCGGCGATATTTTTCAGGATCAAGCGTATCAAGGGAGATATTGATCCGCCGCATCCCGGCCTCATAAAGCACCTCTGCATGACGGGCAAGCTGGGTTGCATTGCTGGTCATGGTCAACTCGCCCAATGACCCGTCTTTTAGATGATTGCCAATATTGCCGATCAGCTCGGTAATATTGCGGCGCACCAAAGGCTCGCCCCCGGTCAGACGGATTTTTGTGACACCAAGGCCGATAAAAATACCCGCCAGCCGCTCCAATTCCCCAAGCCGCAATAATTCGGCCTTGGGCAGAAATTTCATCCGTTCGGCCATGCAATAGGTACAACGCAAATCACAGCGATCGGTCACCGAAATGCGTAAATAGCTGATATGGCGGCCAAAACCGTCAATCAGGGGCTCATTTTCCGGCCGCATATCCGATAGATCTTTTGGCACAAGCTTTCCTTTTCCATTGGCCACCCTTTTATCAGCTTTCGGGCAATTTTGTCGGTTTTTGCCAATATTTTCGCCTTTTGTATTTGCCCTGGATCAAGTCTCCCATCCATAGCCGCTCACAGGCTTTGCTTTATTAGGTTTCTATAATATTCTAATCCGGTGGTAAGCCAACCCAGATCAAATTTCAAACAAGGCTTGCTGTTTTAGGGAGGTATCAAATGAAACCAATAAAAACAGGACTGTTCGCGGCTTTGGGGGTTTTCGCCCTTGGGCTGTTTGCCCCGGCCTTTGCCGGCGACATGGCTGACAAGGCCGTTGGCACCTGGCTGCGCTCCAGCACCGGATGGCATGTGGAATTTTCCATGTGCGGTGACAAATTATGCGGCGAAGTTGTTGCCGGTGAAGGTGTCGACAAGAAAACCGGCGAATCGGTTATCGGCATTAAAATGCTCTACGACCTTGAGAAGATTTCCGACGATAAGTGGAAAGGCAAGATGTATAATCCCGGCGATGGCGGCACCTATAAGGGTATCGTGCAAGTGCTGAGTGATGATCAGGTCAAAATGTCAGGCTGCATGATGGGTATTATGTGCCGTTCTGAAAAATGGAGCCGTGTAAAAGACGCCGCCCCGGCTGCGTCTGATGGCGATATGATGATGGAAGACGACCCCATGGATGGCTCAATGATGGAAGAGCATGACATGGAAGATATGGATGATCACGAGATGGCAGAAGACCATGGGATGGATGACCATGACATGAAGAAAATGGATCCTTCCGAAGAGGGTGACGAAGATGAGGATGATAATGAAGAATAAAATCTGATCTTCAATACACAGGATGCGGGCGGGGGGTTTTCCCCGCCCATTTTTATGTGAAAAACATTGCCCCCCA
>JALSJA010000269.1 GCA_026989615.1 Parvularculaceae bacterium
CATTCTCCCACGGTGCCTCCGAAGACGGGCTGATGGTCGATATTGAAACTCTGGTCGCACAGCAGCAGGACAGTAATGACGAAGGCAGAGATGGCGATGAGCCGCGCACGCAGCCGGTCGAAAAAGGCGAAATTATCAAAAGATTGCCGAGAAAACCCCTTGGAAGATAAGGGGTTTCATCCATTTTTTGAAACTTCTTGGCCCTGTTAAGAAGTTGTTAAGAAGTTCGGGCCACAGTGGTTGACATCTTCTCCCAAGAAGATACCCCACCATACCCCACGACAGTGAGTAACGGCCCTGATTCCCCAAGTCAGGGCCGTATTCGTTGGGGCACACCAGTAATTTAAGGGGACCCGTGGGTATATATTGTTCAGTCCCGGTTTTTGTACAAAAAACAGTCCCGGGGGGCATTTTTAGCCCCCCTGAAAAAGCTTGAAAAAGGCGCTGGACCACCGTTCAAGCCTTTGCTATACCGCCCTTCGGCACCTATTCCTCGGTAGCTCAGTGGTAGAGCAATCGGCTGTTAACCGATCGGTCGTTGGTTCGAATCCGACCCGGGGAGCCATTTTTTCCAACATTTGGAACTATCCCCGAAACCGGCTTATCTGTTATCTTACCCTGTCATTCTGGCGGGATCAGCAACGGGGCGTTTCATGGACTTGATTTTGGACTATTGGCAAAAGGCCAAGGATATTGCGCTGGCCTGGATTACCAGCCCTGCGGCCTATGCCCAGCTCGGGCTTTTGGTAGCGGCCTTTCTGCTGGCCATGATTGCCGCAAAATTCCTCAACCCCCGCTTGAAAAAACTGATTACACCACCGGAAGACGACCATTCCCTGCTGGCCAAATCGCGTCGCTTTGGTCTGATATTCCTGCCTTTGCTGCTGCCCATTCTCGCCTATGCCTTCACCGCGGCGGGCGAACAGGTGACGCGCTCACTATTTGGAGCGGGCGCTGTCATTGCCTTTGGCAAGCGGGTTTTCATTTTTCTGGCGGCGCGGATTCTGGTCAATAAAATCATCTATTCGCCTTTCCTGAAAACCATTGGCCGGATTTTTGTTGTCCCCGTGGCCGGACTTTATGCGATCGGGGTTCTGCCTGCCATCAGCAAGGCCCTGACCGAAACCCGCGTGCCACTGGTCAATCTTCCCCTTGATAATCTGGTTATCGGCATTGTTGCCGGTGCGGTATTGTTCTGGCTCGGATCTTGGACCAATGAGCGCGGCGGCGAATATGTGCGCTCGCGTCAGGAAATGCGCTCTTCCGTGCGCGAACTGGCGGCCAAAGCCCTGCAGATTTTCATTTTTGGCGCGGTCTTTTTCGCGATTATGGGCATTCTCGAATTGCCGCTCACCTCCCTTGCGGTGCTGGGCGGCGCGGTTGGTCTTGGCATTGGTTTTGGCTTGCAAAGCATTGCCTCGAATTTTGTCTCCGGCATTATTCTCCTGCTCGAAGGTCAGGCGACGGTTGGTGATTATGTAGAGCTTGATGGCGGCGAGTCCGGCAAGATCATTAAAATGATGTCGCGAGCGACTATTTTGGAAACCTTTGACGGGCGCTGGATTGTTGTGCCCAATGAGCATTTCATCACCACCCGCGTTACCAATTTTTCCGATAGCGGTTCGGCCAATCGCTATTCGGTGGATTTCAGCGTTTCCTATGACACCGATATCAATAAAATTCCGGACATTGTCGGCGCGGCCGTGGCAACCCATCCGGATGTTTTATCGGAACCGGAAGAGCCCGATGTGGAACTGGTCAGCTTTGGCGATAGCGGGGTTAATTTTTGTGTCGAGTTCTGGGTCAATGGCCTTGATGACGGCAAGAACAAATATTCATCCGATGTTTTATTTCTGATCTGGAACGCCTTGAAGGAACACAATATCACCATTCCTTATCCGCAGCGCGAAGTGCGCCTGCTGAATGACAAGGATTAAAACAAATCAGGATGCAGGCGCATCCTGATCGGCATAAAACGCGGCCATGAATTGCCCGAATGTTCCCGCCGCAATCGCCGCGCGCATTTGCCCCATAAGCTGCTGGTAATAATGCAGGTTATGCCAGCTAAGCAGCATCGCCCCGAGAGGCTCTCCGGCGCGAAACAAATGGCTCAAATAGGCTTTGGAATAATCCCGCGAGGCCGGGCAGTCGCTGGTGCTGTCCAAAGGCGTATCATCATCGACAAATCTGGCATTGCGAAGATTGATCGGGCCATGGCGGGTCCAGGCCTGCCCATGGCGACCGGAGCGGGTTGGCAATACGCAATCAAACATATCAATACCCCGCGCCACCGCCCCCACAAGGTCGGACGGCTTGCCAACCCCCATGAGATAGCGCGGCTTGTCTACCGGCATTAGCGGGGTCAGTTTCTCCAGCACCGAAAACATGATTGCCTGCCCCTCGCCCACTGCCAATCCGCCTACGCAATAGCCATCAAAACCCTGCTCGGTAAGGCCGTCGAGAGATTTGCGGCGCAAATCCTCATAGACACTGCCCTGAACAATGCCAAACAGCGCCATGCCCGGTTCGGCCAGTTTCGCAAAAGCCGCTTTCGAACGCGCCGCCCAGCGCAAGGACATTTCCAGCGATTTATCGGCGCCGTCATAATCAATCGGATGGGGCGGGCATTCATCCAATTGCATTTGAATATCCGAGCCAAGCAGACATTGGATTTCTATGGATCGCTCCGGGGTCAGCATATGGCGCGAGCCGTCAATATGCGATTGAAAGCGCACCCCTTCTTCGGTCATCTTGCGCAGCTTTGACAGGGACATCACCTGAAAACCACCGGAATCGGTGAGTATCGGCCCCTGCCAATTCATGAATTTGTGCAAACCCCCAAGACGATGAACCCGCTCGGCGGTGGGGCGCAGCATCAAATGATAGGTATTGCCCAAAATAACATCAGCCCCGGTCTGGCGCACATGATCCGGGTGCATGGCTTTGACCGTCCCCGCCGTGCCCACCGGCATAAAGGCCGGGGTGCGTATGGTGCCGCGCGGGGTTTTGATCTCGCCAATGCGCGCCGCGCCATCGCTGGCCGCCAAGGTGAAGGAAAAATGTTCAGTCATGGCGCTTCAAATAGCAGGCATCGCCATAGGAATAAAACCGATAATTTTCAGCCACCGCATGGGCATAGGCCGCGTGCATTTTGTCAAACCCCGCAAAAGCGCAAACCAGCATGAACAGCGTCGAGCGAGGCAGGTGAAAATTGGTAATCAACCCGTCCACACAAGCAAATTGGAAGCCGGGGGTTATGAAAATATCGGTTTCAGCGCGAAAGGGTTTCAACCCCCCGTCCCGCGCCGCACTTTCCAAAAGCCGTAAAGAGGTGGTGCCCACCGCTATCACCCGCCCGCCTGCCTTTTTGGCCTTTTCGATAATCGCAACGGTTCCGGCGCTGACCTCGCCCCATTCGCTGTGCATTTTATGATCTTTGGTGTCATCAACACTGACCGGCAAAAATGTTCCCGCCCCCACATGCAGGGTTACTTCCGCAAAAATAATGCCTTTATCGCGCAAGGTCTGCATCAGGGAAGGGGTGAAATGCAGTCCGGCTGTCGGCGCCGCCACCGATCCCGCCTCATCGGCAAAAACGGTTTGATAATCCTCGGCATCCTGCGCCTGTAAATTCCGCTTGCGGGCAATATAGGGCGGTAATGGCGGTAGGCCCGCTTGCAGCAGCGCCGCCTCAAACACCGGCTTGGAGCCGGGAAATTCCAGCACCACTTCGCCTTCATCTCGGGCAATCACTTTGGCTTTGAGTGCGCCATCCCCAAAGGCAAGCACATCCCCCGCCCGCAATCTTTTGGCCGGGCGCGCAAAAGCCGCCCATTTCTGGGTCACTTCATCGGGGGCGCTCAAAGCCTTGTGCAGATTGATATCCACTTGCACCGCGCCGCCGCCGCCAATATTCCGCGCCGGCCTTATGCCCACCAGCGCCGCTGGCAAAACCCTGGTCGTATTGATAACCAGCACATCCCCGGCGCGAAGCAGTTTCGGCAGGTCGCGAAAAACATGATCCGCAAAATCATCCCCCACACATAAAAGCCGCGCGGAATCCCGCGGCCTTGCCGGTGTGAGTGCAATACGCTCCTCCGGCAGGTCGAAATCAAAATCATCAACCCGCATGGTGGTCTTTAACGGCTAAGACGCCGGACGGAAGGATACGATTTTCGTAGGATTGCGCGGCGGCTCGCCCTGTTCCACAGCATCCACATGCTCCATGCCTTCGACAACCTTGCCCCAGACAGTATATTGCTTGTCGAGGAAAGAAGCGTCATCAAAACAGATGAAAAACTGGCTGGAGGCTGAATCTGGGTCCTGCGCCCGGGCCATGGAGCAAATGCCGCGCTGATGGCTTTCTTCATTAAATTCCGCCGGAATATTTTTATCCGCACCGCCTGTTCCGGTGCCTTTGGGACAACCGGCCTGGGCCATGAAACCGGGGATCACACGATGAAAGGTCAGCCCGTCATAAAAGCCGCTTTTCGCCAATTCGGTAATTTGCGCCACATGTTTGGGCGCTTTGTCGGCAAAGGTTTCGATGACGACTTTTCCGGTTTCCAGTTCGAGAATTAATTGATTGGTCAAAGTTCTGTTTCTCCATTGATGCGTTTAGGAATTCGAATACCACAAATATCTTTCACAAAACCATCTTCACTGACAGCGCCGATGGCATCCAGATAGTCATCAAAGGTCTGACTGTCTGTGCGCATAATCTCTATATTTTCCCGTTCAGACACCGGAATATCGGCCAATATGCGAGCCCGAACGATAGGTGTCGGGCGCTCCGGCGGCTCGCCCCGGGCAATGCGTCTGGCATTTTCCTCGCCATCAATAATCCGGCCCCAAACCGCATAGGTCGCATCCAGCGTGTCGCGATTATCTGCGAACATGAGGAAAAACTGACTATTGGCTGAATTGGGATCGCTGGTGCGCGCCATGGACATAACGCCCGGGCAATGGGAGCCCCAAAGACCAACCGTGCCATCGGTCAAAAAGGATTTCAAACTCTCCGGCTGCGCCGAAACCGGCACCGCGCCAAGAAAGCCGACCCGGGCCGCTTTGCTGTCACGACCAATGAGTTTAACCTGCGAGGCCAGTGTTTCAGCATCGACAAAAAACTCGCCCTTCAAATCAGGCAGGCTGGAACCGCCGGAACCGGTCCCCGTGGGGTCTCCCCCTTGTGCCATAAAGCCATCAATCACCCGGTGAAAGGCAATGCCGTCGTAAAAACCCTGACGGGTCAGGGTTTTGATCCGCTCTACGCTTTTGGGGGCCAATTCCGGATGTAATTCAATCAACATCTCGCCGGAAGGCAAATCCAGCACCATAGTGTTTTCCGGATCAACACTGCGCCACGCATTATCAGGCGCTTCATCAACAACGGGAATGCCGGTTTTTGACAATGCCATCGCAGGAACAAGCCCCAGCGACAAAGCCGCGCCTATCAGTAAAGCCTTGCAGAATTTATCTGCCGCTCGTTTATGCATGATTGTTGTCTTCATAATCGCTACCAAAAACTCCTCTAACCAAACCCGCCCCGACACGCCCACTCACATGCTATGAGAGGCCCGTCCATTCAACTCATAGCCAATAAAAATGGCACAAACTAGGTCAATCCTGCCTCAAGGACCGATGATTACGAAATTTTCGGGAAATCTCCTGCTTTTATGCGAATTTTGCCAATAATCGCTCGGCCACCGCCGGAGGCACGAAACCGGCAATATCGCCGCCGAGACGGGCTATTTCCTTGACCAGTCGCGAGGCAATGGCCTGATGGTTGGGGGCGGCCATGAGAAACACGGTCTCGATCTCGTCATTGAGATAGGAATTCATCCCAACCATTTGAAATTCATACTCAAAATCCGATACCGCGCGCAATCCCCGAACAATGATATCGGCATTTTGCTGCTCGGCAAAATGCATCAACAGGCTGGAAAACGGCTTTACCTCAATGCTCTTGCCGGACCTCTCGGCAATGGCCCGAACCTCCCCCTCAACAATCTCGACCCGTTCTTCTATGCTGAACAAGGGTCCTTTATCGTCATTGCTGGCAACACCTATGACCAAATGGTCAACCAGCTTTACTGCTCGCGCAATAATATCCAAATGGCCATTGGTAATCGGGTCAAAGGTCCCCGGATAGAGCGCGGTTTTTCGGGTCAAGCCTTGTCCCCCTTTGCTTCGCCTTCTTCTTCCTCGCCGACATCACTCAAATGTTCCACCGAGACCACCTGCTCCCCGGCGCGGGTGCGCAATATTGTCACCCCTTGGGTATTGCGCCCGGCAATGCGTACTTCTTCTACCGAGGTGCGCAATAACTGCCCGCCATTGGTAACGACCATGATCTGGTCGCTATCTTCAACCGGGAACGAGGCCACCACCGGCCCATTGCGGGCATTGGTGACAATCGCGATAATGCCTTTGCCGCCGCGACCGGAAACCCGATATTCATAGGCCGAAGAGCGCTTGCCATAGCCATTTTCAGTGACCGTTAAAATAAATTGCTCGGCCGCCTGCAATTCTGCAATCCGCTCTGCTGACAAGGCAATGTCGGTGCCGCCCTCATCCTCGCCCGCTTCCTCAAGCTGATCGTTCATGGCCCGGCGCATGGCCGCCATGTGCTTGAGATAGGAGCGCGCCTCATCAGGGGTTACAGACATATGCCGCAATACGGTCATGGAGATAACCTTATCGACCCCCAATTCCTTGTCATTTGAAAGCTTGATCCCGCGCACACCCGTAGAGGTGCGGCCGGTAAAGACCCGAATATCGGAAACCGGAAACCGGATGCAGCGGGCATTGGCCGTGGTCAATAATATATCTTCATCCTCACGACAGACCTCGACCCCGACAATAGCATCGCCCTCATCCAGCTTCATGGCGATTTTGCCATTGCGATTGATCTGGGTGAAATCAGACAACCTATTGCGCCGCACGTTGCCCGAAGCGGTGGCGAACATGACATTAAGCCCGCCCCATTCATCCTCATCTTCCGGCAAGGAGAGAATATTGGTGACCCGTTCGTCCTGTGCCAATGGCAACAGATTGACAAAGGCCTTGCCGCGGGCCGTGGGCGCCCCTTCCGGCAAACGCCATAGCTTCATCTTATAGGCCATGCCCGCCGAGGTGAAAAACAGCAAAGGCGTGTGGGTATGGGCGACAAAAAGCTGGGCAACAAAATCTTCGTTTTTGGTGGCCATGGCCGAACGCCCCTTGCCACCGCGACGCTGGGCGCGATAGGTCGAAAGCGGGGTGCGCTTTACATAACCCCCATGGGTGACCGTCACCACCATATCATCGCGGGCAATAAGGTCTTCATCCTCCATCTCGAAGCCGGCATCGAGGAATTGGGTTTTGCGCGGGGTTGCAAATTCCTCGCGCACTTGCGCCAGTTCGGTGCGGATGATTTCCAATACCCGGTCCCGATTACTCAGAATATCGAGATAGTCTTTGATTTTCTCGGCCAGCGCCTTCAACTCATCGCCAATCTCGTCGCGACCAAGGGCGGTCAGCCTTTGCAGGCGCAAATCCAGTATCGCTTTGGCCTGTTCGGCGGAAAGCTTCAATGTGCCATCATCTTCCAGCCTATGGCGCGGATCAGCCACCAGCGCAATCAATGGTGCCAAATCCTTGGCTGGCCAGTTTTTGGCCAATAACCGCTCCTTGGCGGTTACCGGATCCGGCGAGGAGCGGATAAGCGCAACAATTTCATCAATATTGGCAACGGCAATGGCAAGACCTGCGAGAATATGGGCCCGGTCCCGCGCTTTGGCCAAATCAAATTTGGTGCGGCGGGTAATCACTTCTTCGCGGAAGATTAAAAACGCTTCCAATATCGCCCGCAAAGTCAGTTGCTCTGGCTTGCCGCCATTCAGGGCCAGCATATTGACCCCGAAACTGGTTTGTAATTGCGAATGTTTATAGAGCTGGTTCAGCACCACTTCCGGATTGGCATCGCGTTTGAGTTCAATCACCACCCGCATGCCGTCCCGATCGGATTCATCACGCAAATCGGCAATGCCCTCCACACGTTTGTCGCGCACCAGACCGGCAATACGCTCGACCATGAGCGATTTATTGACCTGAAACGGAATTTCATAGATCACAATCGCCATGCGATCTTTGCGGATCTCTTCAATCTCGGCCCGCGCCCGCATAATCACCGAGCCGCGCCCGGTGGAAAGGCCGGAACGCGCCCCGGCCCGCCCCAAAATGAACCCGCCGGTTGGAAAATCCGGACCCGGCACAATTTCCAGTAAATCGGCATCGGTAATTTCAGGATTGTCGATCATCGCCAAAGTGGCGTCGACCACTTCGCCAAGATTATGGGGCGGAATATTGGTCGCCATGCCAACGGCAATACCCCCGGATCCATTGACCAGCAGATTGGGATAACGCGCCGGCAGCACCACGGGCTCTTTTTCCGAACCATCATAATTTTCCTGCCAATGAACGGTCTCTTTTTCGATATCCGTCAGCAGCGCCCCGGCGGTTTTTTGCATTCGCACTTCCGTGTAACGCATGGCAGCCGGTGGATCGCCATCAATCGAGCCAAAATTACCCTGCCCGTCCAGCAATGGCAGGCGCATGGAGAAATCCTGCGCCATCCGCACCAGCGCATCATAGACCGACTGATCCCCATGGGGGTGGTATTTACCAATCACATTACCAACCACCCGGGCGGATTTCTTGTAAGGCTTGTTATGGGCATAGCCGCTTTCATGCATCGACCACAAAATCCGCCGATGCACAGGCTTCAGGCCATCGCGCACATCCGGGATTGCCCGGGAGACAATCACGCTCATGGCGTAATCGAGATAGGAGCGACGCATTTCGTCTTCAATATTGACCGGGCTAATGCCGGAACCGGACGGCGTTTGTCCGTCTTTGTCTTCAGGGTTTTCGGGAGTTTTTGTCACAGATAAGGCCGCCAAAAATTAATCGGAATCAGTTGTAATCGCGCTGCCATTGTCTAGCATTTATTGACAGCAAATCGCAATCATTTTGCAGTAAAAAACAGGGAAAAATGAAAGTTTCCCGCACCCGATTCGGGGCCTGTTTTGCTTTACAATCCGGAAAGGCTGATCCTGAACCGGTAAGGCGCTATAGCCTTACAGGCGGCAGCAATTTCAGGCCATGGCCGGATAGTCTGATCCAAGCATGGCCTTTTTGATGTTATGGCTTATATTGAACGGATTGGAAAAAGGAGACTGACCCAAAATGTTGCCATCACCCTCCCCCCTGCCTACCGCCTCACAGTCGAAAAGCCCGCGATTATCGGCGCTTTTTGCCCTTGCCATAGGCGCTATTGCGTTGAGCGCCTGCAGCGCCAAAGAGGAGGCCCTGCTTGGGGATTTTGCCGATAACGCCACAGCCAGCGCCGCCTTTTATGACACACAAGGCAAAGTTGTCGGGCAAATCGCCTTTGTCGAAGGCCCCCATGGGGTGATTATGCGGGTTGATGTGAAAGGCCTCTCCCAAGGCTGGCACGGGATTCATTTCCATCAAAAAGGCGATTGCAGTGATGGTGGTGCAGGGTTCAAGGCCTCCGCCTCCCATGTGGATCCCGCCGATATTGCCCATGGCCTGATGAATCCCAAGGGCTATGAAACCGGCGATTTGAGCAATCTCTATGGGGGGGCTGATGGCCGCGCCACGGCAGAATTTTTTATTGCCAATGTCGCCCTAAATCCCGGTGAGGAGGCTGCTGCCAGCTTTGGACAAGGCAATATATTGCTCGATGATGATGGCTTTGCGGTGGTTATCCATGAAGGCCCCGATGATCACCAGAGTCAGCCCATTGGCGGGGCCGGTTCACGGGTCGCTTGCGCGGCTCTGGTTTCGGGCTAGAGCCTGTGACCAAATATCCCCTTCCTTCTGGTGACAAAATCCGAGTTGAGCAATATACACAACGACTAACGGCAAAGATAGAAGCGGCCTACGTGGAAGGGGGCTACGGTTTGGGTTGGCGTTTATTGACTAGCCCTGCAAGAAATCTTTCAGGAGCAGAAATTGTTTTCCTAGGGTTAAATCCCGGTGGCAGTGAGGAATCCAGCGGCCATGACCTTTTAGCCACAGATTCAGGGAGTGCCTATGAGAATGAATCCTGGAGTGGTGCAGCGCCAGGGCAGTCTAAATTGCAAAAACAAGTGCGCGCTTTATTCAACTATTTAAGTGCAAACCCATCGGATGTCCTATCCGGAAATCTTGTGCCATTCCGCTCCAAAAATTGGAAGTGCCTACCCAATAAAAAGCTTGCTTTAGCATTCAGCAAACGATTGTGGAGAAATATCCTCGATGAGGCCCAACCCTCTTTAATTATTGCCATGAGTAAGCCGACTATTGACGCCATGACAGCCATTTTGAATGTGAATAATCTTGAAAAACTGCCTGTCGGATGGGGGAATATAACAGCCTGTAAGGGGGAGCTTAAGAGCGGGAAATTTGTAGGTCTACCCCACCTTTCTCGCTTTCCCCTATTTGGAAGGAAAGAGAGTCAAACGGCTTTGTCAAACCTTCTCCTATAAACTCACCCTTGACCATCATCCTCACCCCAGACGGCCAGTTCATTGCCGGACGGGTCGGTGAAGTGGAAACGTCCTTTCATGGCCCCCAAG
>JALSJA010000270.1 GCA_026989615.1 Parvularculaceae bacterium
AAACACCACTTCAATCTGCGCACCATCCTGCAATATATTCCGTCGTACCAATCGCAAATTTGCAGCACCGGCCATATCGCTGACAATGCTGGCAACATTGCCCCCTTTCATCGTTTGGGGTTGCTCCTCATTGGCCAAAGCCGCCTCGACATTGGCGCGAAAAGTCAGTGCCGCTTCTCGCTCTGCCAATGCCCCGGCATGCCATTGACGCAAAGGAGAGATAACCGCAAATTGCAACACCAGCAGCGAAACAAGAAAAGCCGCAATAATGATGAGCAACCGCTCACGCCCGGACAGATTTTGCCAATAAGCAATCATTGCCTTGCCCCCCCGATATAAAGCCGCGCGATAACCCGCTCACCTTCGCGCCTTGGGTTTAGCCCCTCTTCCACTTGCAATCCTTGCGCTTGAAATTGCGATTTCAATATTTCCAACTGATCAAACCCCGGCAGCGACAAGTCCAACGCCAATCGCCCGTCCTGCCCGTAAACAAGTCCGGTCAAAATAACCCGCTCCTGCGCTTGCAGAATATGAAAACTCCTATTCATCAGTTCAAGCAGTCCTACGGACTTTCCACCCTGTCCGGCACGTGTTCTCGCCTCACGGCGAATATTATTCGCCGCCGTCCCCGGATAGGCCTCTAGAAATGCCTCGCTGGCGCTGGCCGTTATCGCTTCAGCCTGCCGTTTGGCTTGCACCCCATCAGCAATGAGAAAGCCGCCCCATGCCAACACGGCCAAAAAAGCCAGCATGATGGCACCGCGCCATTGTTGATATATCGCCCTGACATCAAAGGCCGGACCAAACTGTCCCACCATGAAAGGCTGCGGTGTTTGCGTCATTAAAATTCGTGGAATATCGGCCCCATCAATCAATTTTACATTGTCATAACCGTCACCCAATAATGCCTTGCCCTCGGGCGTTGCCATTATTACCGCCTCGACACCATCAGATAACTTCTCCCGTAATTTGGGTAATATTTCTTTGGCTATCTTGCCCGGTACGACAAACCCCTCGCCTGCCACAGCGTAAACCATTTTTTGATTATCAATCACACAGGCATCATTGCTAGCCGCCAGACATAAAATATCCGTAGTGACCATATGAGGCACCAACCCTGACTGCACAATCGCATGGCGCCAATCTTCAACCCAGTCTTTTGGCGCCACATAAATGCCTTGCCGCCCCTCATCATCTTGCCCCAATAAGGTGATATGAAAACCATCTGCCGGTTCCGACACCCAATCCCCCAGCACAAAGCGCGCGGCGCGTTCAATATCAGATTTTTTTCTTGCCGGAGTTTCAAAGCTGCGCATGAAACTATTATCACCGGGCAAGACAATAATCACCGGCGGTGCGGTTTTCGCCGTAAAGCGCTGCATGGCAATGAACGCGCTGTCCACTGTCTCAAACCCGCCTTGTTCAGCAATGACAGCCTTTGCATCCGGCTGGTTCCCGGTAAAAATATAGACAGAATGGCTCATAATTGCGGTCCAAATTCCCGGCTCAAAATAGTAACACCGCCACCCTCGCGACGATGCAAAAGACTATGCGATTGCAATAAGGCCGAGCCATAGCGGATTTCGGCATTCAGGGTAAGATATTCCGACCATATATCAAAATGGTTACGAATATCCGGCCCGATCTCTTTTCCGGCAAAAACCGGCAAAGCGAAAAACGCATCCAGGTCCTGATATCCTTTTTGCGGCCTTTGCTCGATTAGTCGGCGGGTTTCTTCCAGTGACAACAAGCCATCAAAGGCAGCCAGCAAAACCGGTAATTGCTTCATCGTAACAAGATTGACATTTATTTTGGGCTGGCTGTCCATAGGCAGTGTGCATATATGGGCTTGTACCCTGTGATATATTTGTGGCGAGACTTGCGCCATGGGCCGCGCCTCGCTGACCGAAACCAGAAATTGCCCGGATGTACGAAAGGGCTGCCCCAGCCTTGTGTAAAAACTGTCTTCGGCACCAAATTGGGACGCATTGCCATCACTATCGATCCAGTCCGAAACAACCGCAGCAAAGCGGCTCGCCTCCATATTTGACAGCCCCAAAGCCTGCATCATTTTCTGCAATCTTTGCGCCTCGCTTTTATTGGCGATCAACCTATTGCCATCGCGCTCTACCAAGGCGTTGAGATTAAAACAGGCCGTGCTGTCAGAAAGACGAATAATGATTACGCCCTGATCAAGAGGAATGACAATTTCCTCGGCGAGCCAGCTTTGCGAAAAGCTGTCCATGCGGGGGGCGGTCTGCGCCTGTTTTTCGAGCAGGTTTACTACCAGCGCTTCCAAAGATTGTTGATGCCAGCGCGCCTGATTGCGCTCACCCCCGGCCTGCATTCTTGCCGTTGCCAAAGACATGGTTTCGATAACGGCAATCCCGGCAATGGACAGCGCGGCCAATAATAATAAAACCACCAATAGCGCCGCGCCCTTTTGCTTTTTGCCACCCTTCCTAACCGCCATTATCATCTCCTCTGGCACGCGGCCTGTAGGAAAGGAGAAAATCCTGCGCCAAAGCGCCATAATAGGGATGGGTCAAGGAAAGTTTTATGGCCTCCGGCCAATCGCCGTTTTGCCCTGAAGAAAATTGCTGCCGCCATCTTCTATCACCCAAAAAGCTGACGGATATATCACTCGCGCCCGGCAAAAAAATCTGGCGTTGCCTTGGCGTTTGCGCCACAGCATCCGGATAATATTGTGTTTCGCGAATTATCCCCTGCCCGCTGGCCATCCACGTCACCCGCAACAGATTGGAGCGGGCATAGGCCGCGCGTGGATTACTATGCCCCAAACGGGTAAACCGCAGCAGGATTTTTTCCCCTGCCTCATTTTGTCCAAGCGGCGCGCCCAGAAAACCCGCCTCCAAAGCGCCGCTGACACCGCTGCGCACCGGACGGTCTATCATTTGCGCAAGATCTTCCTTTAGCAAGCTGCGCATGGTCTCCAGATCACCAATGCGCTTGGCGCTTTCCTCTATCTGCGCGCGTCCGTTTAAAGTGATCGAAAGAATAGTGATGGACGCCACCGCCACCGCGCCAAAAATACCCAAAGCAACCAGCATCTCGACCAGCGTCATACCGCTTTGGCCGCTTTGGCTGCTTTGGCTGCTTTGGCTGCTTTGGCTGCCTTGGCCTCTTTGGTGCCTTCGCTTCCGGTGTTTCATATTTATCACCATCACTCACGCCTCAATCTCGTGACTTGCGCGAGGATTTGTTGCTGGCCTTGCAATTTCACGGCATAGCTGATTTCGACAATCTCCGGAATATTGGTGGGCTTGCGGGTGCGTTGCCAGATAAATTGCTGATTGCCGATTTCAATTTCGCCGGACAGGCTGGCCTCGAGGCTTTGCAGGCGCTGTCCGGTTAATTCCTGCACCATCAAATTGTCAGCCGCAATGCGTGCCATGGCTCGCGCTTCCATTGCCGCCAATGTGCGCGCCTGTTCGGCTCCCAATACCAAAAAAGATGTAGCCACCATCGCCAATATAGCCATCGCCACCAGCACCTCGGTCAGGGAAAATCCATTTTGTCTCATGACCGCCTCCCATCGCCTTTTTGTATGGTGATAGCGCCGCCCTCATCGCCCAGCACCTGCCATTGCTTTATGCCTTGGCGAAGCAGAATATTAAATTGCGGGATCTCTCCTGTTGGCGAGAAAATAAAATCCGGGCTTGCCGGCCCCTCCTCGCTGTTCAAAAAAGAATCCGCTTCGGCCCCGCCTGTCACGCGACCAATCATGCCTTTTGGTGCCTCTGCGCTTATTTCAAACTCAACAGAAACACCGGAAGGCAAAACAATCCCCTTCAAAGCGCCACGGGGCTCTTCAATCACGCGCCATTGCGGTGCCTGATAGCGCAGGAATTGTAATTGATCTCCCTGCAAGGAAACTCCTATCACCTCACCACGCATTATCGCGATATTACGGGCCGCATTCAATTTTGCCGCAATTTGCAAGGCTGCTTGCGCAGCGCCCGGACGTGCTGGCGGCACGGACAGAATGACCACTATGCCCACAAGGCCCAGAATGATAACCACCGATAGAAGCTCTATCAGCGAAAAGCCTCTTTGTCTGTGACGATGCCTACCCCTGATCGCGGCTTGAAATATCGGCATTCAGACCTTCTCCGCCTTCGCGCCCGTCCGCGCCATAGGACAATAATGTGAAACTGCCATCGCGATCAGGATAAATATAGACATAATCGTTCCCCCACGGATCTTTTGGCAATTTTCGAATATAGCCGCCGGGGCGGTAATTGGCACTATTGGCAAGGCCCGGTGGCAATTCGCGCAAGGCCTGCAAACCTTGCTCCGATGTTGGATAGGCACCCATATCAAGGCGATATTGATCCAGCGCCGTTTCCAAGGTCAAAATATTGGTCTTGGCAGTCTGCACCCGGGACTGGTCTGCCGCAGGCAACACATTGATAAGAATGACCGTGCCGAGAACACCCATGATGACAATCACCACGATCAATTCAATCAGGGAAAGCCCGCGCTGGCTTCTGCGGCACCGCTCCTGTTTGCGGGGCTTTTTTGGCAATATTCTATCCATATCTTCCATCCTGTTATCCTGCCGCCAGTCTATTCATTTGCAGCATCGGGGTCAAAATCGCCAACATGATGGTCAGCACCACAACCCCCATTATAACGATTATAACCGGCTCTAACAGGCGGATAAAAAGGGTCGAGGCATTATCAAATTCCCCCTCCAAATGATCGGCCGTTTTCTCCAACATCACTGGCAGGGCGCCGGAGCGCTCCCCGGCAGCAATCATATGCACCATCATTGGCGGGAAGGCTGCGCTGCGACGCAAAGCGGGCGCCAGCCCGGCCCCTTCCTGCACGGCGATGATGGCATCATCCACCTGCGCCCCCATATGGCTGTTCAGCATGGTGCGACGGGCCGCCCGCAGACTGTCGAGCAAAGGCGCTCCCGATGCAAACAGGGTCGCAGCCGTGCGTGAAAAGCGCGCCGCATCAAGCCCGCGCATCAGCTTGCCGATGATGGGGAATTGCAAAATCATCCTGTCCAGCTTGTGCCGTGGCCCCGCCAGCCTCATGGCTTGCCACAGGCCAAGCCCGGCCACCGCAATGACCAATGCCAATAGCCAGCCCCAATCTGCCAGAAACGCCGACACCCCGATAACAAAACGTGTTATCAATGGCAGCGCAGCCCCCAGCATATCAAATTGCTCGGCAATTTTTGGCACCACATAAACCATCAGGCCAATAGTGACCACGAGAAGAATGGCAACCAGCACCACCGGATAAATCAAAGCTGTCAATGCTTTCATTTTCAGTTCGCGGGATTTTTCCTGCATGGTGGCAAGGCGTTGCAACACAGCGCCCAGATCCCCCGACTGCTCCCCGGCGGCAATGATAGCGCGATAAAGCGGCGAAAAGGATTTCTTGTATTCACCCATGGCTTCAGACAATCGCCAGCCTTCCATCACCCTTGCCCGCACGCCCAACAATATCTGATTGACCGCCTTGTCCTCCATCTGCATGGCCACCGCCTGCAAAGCCTCTTCCACCGGCGCACCGGCGGAGACAATCACCGCTAATTGACGGGTCAAAGGCACCAGCATTGCGGATTTAATCTGCAATCTATTCTGTTTGTCCGCGTCCTGCTTTTGCGCATCCACGGCCTCAAGCGACAAAGGCGACAACCCCGCTCGGGAAAGCTCAGCGCGCGCCAAAGTCATATTATCGGCCGACAACACGCCCTTTTTGCGTCGCCCCTCTTTGTCCAGGGCCTCATAGTGAAATGCCGTCATCCATCACCATCCTCGCGTACCACACGCAACACTTCTTCCAGCGAAGTCCTACCGGCGCGCACCTGTTCAAAGCCCGATTGCAATAAGGTCGGGGCATCGGCAAAGGCATGGCCGGTCAGGGCTGCTTCCCCGGCATCATCATGCACAAGCTGGCGAAATTTTTCATCAACCACCAGGAGTTCATAAATACCAAGACGGCCTTCATAGCCGGTATGATTGCATCGGGCACAACCGACCGGTTCATATAGGGTTGCATCCTCACCATGGGAGATTTTCATCAAATGTCGTGCCGCGTCATCGGCTTTGGTTTGTTTGGCACATGCCTCACATAGGCGGCGCACCAGCCTTTGCGACATCACCCCGGCTATGGTCGAAGACAGAAGATAAGGCTCGACCCCCATATCGCGCAGGCGGGTGATGGTGCCCACCGCTGAATTGGTATGCACAGTGGACAGCACCAGCCTTCCGGCCAGGCTGGCCTGTACAGCAATATCGGCTGTTTCCACATCGCGTATCTCGCCAACCATGACGATATTGGGGTCCTGGCGCAAAATCGCCCGCAAGCCTTTGGCAAAAGTCATGCCGACCTTGGTGTTGACCTGTGTCTGGCCAATACCGTCAATGGCATATTCCACCGGGTCTTCAATGGTCAGAATATTCAAGTCCGGCTTGTTGAGCAGAGACAAGGCGGCATAAAGCGTGGTGGTCTTACCGGAGCCAGTGGGGCCGGTGACCAGAATAATGCCATTGGGACGCGCCAATAAATATTCAAACCGCTTCAGGATGGGTGCGGGCATGCCCAGCTTTTCAAGGTCCAGCTGAACCTGCTCCTTGTCGAGCAGGCGCATTACCACCCGCTCGCCAAAACGCGAAGGCAGGGTTGAAACCCGCACATCGACCGTTTTACCACCCAGCGCCAGCGATATACGCCCATCTTGCGGCACGCGCTTTTCCGCAATATCCAGCCGCGCCATCACTTTGATGCGCGAGGTAATCACCGGCGTCAGCCGGGCCGAAAGCGACAATACCTCGCGTAATTGCCCGTCAATACGAAGCCGTACCGAAAGATTATTTTCATAAGGCTCCACATGAATATCCGAAGCGCGGGTTTTAACCGCCTCGGCAATCAGCGCATTGATAAGACGAATAACCGGCGCATCATCTTCACTGGCCAGCAAATCGGCAGTAACCGGCAGCCCCTCCGCAAGGCTCGACAAATCCCCCTCTTCATGGCTTTCCAGCGCCTGCGAGGAGATACCATCGGCGGCATAAATTTCCGACAATCTGCGATCAAATATTTGCGGCGGCAATTCTTCGATTTCAGGAGCAGCCCCCAGACGGCGACAAATCTCTATCAGCGCCCATGGATCGCTGGCTTCACCCTGCCGCTGACCAATAACCGGCTTTGCCCCATGCGCAAGAATGATGAGCCCATGCTGTCTGGCAAAACTATAGGACAAGCGTGTTGGCACCTGTTCAACGCCATCCTGTTCCATATCGCCTTGCGTCAAAGACATAACAGACCACAGCCCCCTATTGCGGTTGCCTTGGCTGTTGATAGGCCGGGCTTGGTACCCCGTCCGGTTCCTTGCCAAGATATTCATGGATGATGGCATCAATTTCCGGCTTGTCCCGCAGGCGGAATTCCTGCTGACGCTGGCGCACATAATCATATTTGCGCGCCGTTACCGATCTTGCACCTTCTGCATTGCGAATAATGGTTGGCCGGATAAAAATAATCAGTGTACTGCGCTTTGACGACCGCGAGGAAGAACGAAACAAGCCACCGGCAACAGGAATATCCCCTAAAAACGGCACCTTATTTTCATTTAATTGCTGGTCGCTATCAATCAGCCCCCCCAATACCAATATCTCTCCATCTTCGGCCAGCGTGGATGTGGAGATGGTGGTTTTATTGGTGACAAAATCGCCATTGGCTCCTGTCAGCGCGCCGCTAATACTGGAAATCTCACCGGAAATTTCCAGTAGCACCGCATTACCCTCATTGATTTGCGGGGTCACCTCCAGAATAATCCCCACCTCGAGGCGATCAACGGTACGAAAAGCATTGGTAAGATTATCACCAATTGCCTCGCCTACCGTGACCGGAATTTCCTGCCCCTTGGACAGGCGTGCCGGCTTATTGTCGAGGGTGACAACCGAGGGCGTTGAAAGAACATTGGAATCCGTATCGCTTTGCAGGGCGTTGAGAATGGCCCCATAGACATTGCCTTGGCGATCACGCCCGCCAATGCCGAACAGCCCGCCACGGGTTTGCAACAGGGAGGAAATGGAATTGGCAACAATATCATCAGAGACGGGCGTGCCAGTGCCAAGAAGATAGGCCGAAGCCGCCGCCGAATATATATTGGGGCTGGTGCCATCAAAAGACGATCCGGCAAAAGGCACCGCGCCAGACCCCGATCCACCCATCAAATATTGCAGCCCCAAATCCCGCGCCGTTGTTTCCGACATATCAACAATGATCGCCTCTATCAGAACCTGCGGCTGGCGAATATCCAATTGCGCCACGACCCGCTGAATAATACGTTGGGTTTCCGGATCGGCATTGATGATCAGCGCATTGGTTGGCTCATGATAACCGATACTGGGTTTGCGCCGGGCACTATCATTGGATGTGCCCTCGGCAATGACATCTTTCAGCAAGGGCACAATATCTTCTGCCTGTGCATGATTGAGATAAATCACCGATAAATCTCGCGGGGATATACCGGCGCGGTCCAGACTTTCCACCACCGGCAGCAAGCGCTCAACCTCTCTTTTCGAGCCGCGCAAAATGATGGAATTACTGGCTTCAACCGGCACAATCATCAAAGGGCTGGCACGCTGGCTTTCCCCTTGTCCGCCACCAACAACATCCCGCAAAGTGTCAGCCACATCTTCCGCCACGGCATTTTGCAAAGCGATAGAACGGACAATGGAATTATCGCGGTCAATACGATCAATAATATCAAGGATGCGCGAAACATTGGTTGCCGTATCAACAATGATCAGGGAATTGCTTTCCACCACCGGCGAGATAACCGCATTCACGGACGCAATGCCCTGCAATGTATTCTGCGCCGAGCGGGCGTCCACATAATCGAGCCTGACAATGCGGGTAATCACCTCCGAACCCTGTCCGCGACTTTTGGCAGATTCTCTGGCGGCAAATTCCACCGGAATAATTTTATATTCATTCTCGCCAATGGCAATCGCCGCATAGCCATTGACCTGCAAGGTCGCCAGAAACATTTGCCATGTTTCCTCACTGGTCAACTCGCTGTCAGCCGGGGCAATGATTGTCACCCGACCGGCAATACGCGGATCCACCACAAAACTGCGTCCGGTGCGCAGGGAAACCAGATTGATCACCTCGCGAATATCGGCTTCTTCAAAATTAAGGGATGTCGACTGCCCATGCGCAGTACCCATTGCCCCGCCGGCCATCATGCCCATTCCAAGAAGGACAAAGACCACAAAACGCATGGACAAAGGGTGTCGTAGAAACGTCATATTACTCCCCCCCCCTTTGCGTTTCAATTTGCAATGGCACAATAGTCCCATCGCGATCCAGTAAAACCGTCATTGACTGATTACCCGCCTTTTGCATGAGAGCGATAATCTGGTCTGGCGATGACGGGGCTGGCCGGTCATTGATCATCAATATGCGGTCGCCTGTGCGAATACCCAATTCATTGAGCGCTTGCTCTGTCCCTATGGCAAAAATTTCATAAGCAAGGATACGCCCCTCGCCATCGCGCACGGGGCGCAAGCCACCAATTTCGAAAAGGCTTTGCGGCGATATTGCTTCTGCCGAATTCCCGGCCATGGACGGCTCGGTAATATTTTTGCTCTGTGCCTGTTGGGCCTGTTGGGCCTGTTGCTGCATCCAATCCATCGAGACCTGTTCACGCACACCATTGCGGGAGATGATAGCCTGCCCGGGAAGAATCTCTTCCAATGTGATACCGGAGGAAATCTCGTCGCCGACCTCAAAAACCTTCTGCGCACCGCTGCCCAGCTTCAGAATAACCGCGCCACCGCCCTTTGCTTCGCGCCACGCCCCCAGCAATTCTATATCGAGACTGGTTTCCTGCGCCGTGTCGTAAACCGGCTGTGACGCAGAATCTGTCCGGGAAAACGGATCAAAACTTGTTAGCAGCCGGTAATCCTCAGCGATATTTTGCGCTGGCGCAGCAACTGCCTGCACCTGTCCAATGGCAATCGGGCTTATCAGGCGCCAAAAGGAAAGCGCCAAAAGAGCGCCAATCACCGCCAGCAAAAACAGCTCCACAAGACGCGGCAAAAGGCTCTCTCCCCGCCAACCTGCAGGGAGCCAGTCTCCTCGATCCCGTCTGCCTTACCTTCCAATGCAGTCACGCCTGACGCTACTCCTTTAGAGCCTATCCGGTTTTGATACCAATCAAAACCGGGCTCTAACTCTTTGTTTTTGAGCACTTCTTATCCGAAAACCGGTTCCCACTTTTCGCAGGAGTGCTCCAGGTGCCAATCTCTCAAAACCTGCCCCAACAGACCTTAAGACTTTCTCTCGCCGGAAACCGGCTTTCCCCCGCACACCCAACGCAATACCCATACCACAACCCTGCACCCGCGAGGGCGCAGTCTGCACTATAAGTTTTACGCTTGTTCGCAGTGCTGGCAATTGACAAAAGAGCAAGAAAATCAGCTATTTGTATTTTATTTCCGCCACCAATCGGGGCAGTTTGCAAAGCATTATGATAGAGCACATCAACCAA
>JALSJA010000271.1 GCA_026989615.1 Parvularculaceae bacterium
TTTTCGAATCTGTCATCCGGCGCAGGTTTGTGTCCGGGTGTCAGCCCCTCAAAGGCCAGTCCCTCAAAGGCCAGTCCCTCAAAGGAATGTGATGGGTGATTGCCACCCATATTGCCTCAGGGGATTGAAATGAACAGACAGGGCGACGATATTATCAGGAAGCCATGTGCGAGAGATTGATTTAACATAAAATTGCGAGCAAAAGGACATCCCATTGGGTTCAGGGAAAAAGCCTGCCAATATGATATTGATTTGTTATCACATTTATCAATGAAAATGAGCCAGAAGGAATCTGACAATGAGTTATTATTTTTCCAAAATTCTCGACATCGGTTTTGATGATGCAATTGCCAAAGTAACCGAGGCCCTGAAAGAAGAAGGCTTTGGTATTTTGACCGAGATTGATGTGAAAGAAACATTGAAGAAAAAAATCGATGTGGATTTCCATCCTTATCGTATTCTTGGCGCCTGCAATCCCAAGCTGGCCCATCAGGCGCTCACCGCCGAAGATAAAATCGGTACCATGTTGCCCTGTAATGTGATTGTTCAGCAATTGGATGGCGGCAAGGTGGAAATTGCGGCGGTTGACCCGGCGGCCTCCATGACGGCGGTTCAAAATGATGATCTTGGAAAAATCGCTGGTACCGTGCGCGCCAAATTGTCGCAGGTGATAGAAGCCTTGTAAGCCTAAAGCCCTTAAAACCTTTGGTTAATCACGCAAAAGTCAGATTTTGCTGTTCCCATGAGGGGTTTTCTCTGGTAACGGTTTTTTATCCGATAAGGGCTAAGAGCAATTCTATGATGAATGGTGCAAGATTGAACGGAATGACTATAGGTCTGGCCTTGTTGCTGGCCCTTTCCGTTATGATTGCGCCGCTTGCGGCTGCGGCCGAACAACAGGCCGAAAGCTTCGAGGGCTCTCTCATCCATCATGGCGATCATGAAGATGATCATGAGCTGGATGGGGTTGAGGGCAAATCGGGTGGTGATCACCATGATAAATTCCATGCCCATAGCTGTGGCACCTGCCATATTCATGTCTATGCGCAAACTGCCATGGTGGATATTGCGGCGCGTTCTCCGGCGCGCCTGCTTTTGGCATTGCGCCATTTGGACCCACCCAGCACAGGATCTGATGGTCTGTTCCGGCCCCCTCGCGCTTAAAAAATCTGAACAATGAATGAGTGCTGCTTTGGCGGCGCTTAATCCAGATTTTATAAGCGAAGAGGATTATTTTCGTGAAAGTAAAAATTATTGGCGCTTTATACGCCATGAGCCTGCTGGTTTTTATGTCCAGTGCGGCCGCTGCCATCTGTGATGGCAAGCCATCCTTGCAAGGCCCCGGTCTTGTAAAGGGGGAGATATTAACCCTTGAAGCTGTCATTGGTGAAATTCATCGGGCATCGCCGGCTGTGCGCAGTGCGGGATTGGAAATCAGTGCCAGAAAATCAGAAGCCGCCCAAGCGGCCCGATGGTTGAACCCGTCTCTTTCAATAGATGTCGAGAATTTTGGTGGCGATGGTGCATTGTCGGGAACCAATAATGCAGAATCCACCTATGCGCTGGAACAGGTTTTTCAACTGGGAGGCAAAAGGCGCTATTCGGCCCGCACAGCCCGTGCCTATGCGGCATTGGCGACAGCCGATTGCGCGGTTATTTTGCGCGAGGCGGAATTGCAGGCAAGCCTTGCCTATTACGAATTATTGGCGGTGCGGGATATTGCCCGGCTGACAGAGGAAGCGGCCAATCTTGCCGAGCAATTGGCAGAGATTGTTGAAAAGCGGGTTCGTGCCGGCGCGGCTGCGCCACCAGATCTTGCCCGCGCGAAAACAGAGGCGGCCACCGCCCGCGCGCTGGCGACGGGCGCGGAAGCTGAAGTCATCCGCATGCGCTATGCCCTGGCGGTTTTTTGGGGTGATGCCGATGCCGATTTCAAACTGCCTTCTTCGCCGGATGAAAGCCGTCCGGCCCTGACAATATCCGATAATGGGCGCAGCGCCCCCCATCCTCTTTTGCAACAGGCAGAAGCCGCAGAGCGCGTTTTGGCGGCGCAAAAGCGATTGGAGCAGGCACGGGCTTTACCGGATGTCACGTTGTCAGCGGGTTATCGTCAATTCGAGGCGAGCGGTGAAAATGCGTTAGTGGCCGGACTTTCTGTGCCCTTGCCCTTATTTGATCGCAATCGCGATGCGATGCGGGCGGCGGATTATCGCCTCTCGGCGCGGGCGGTTAATCGGCAGGCCATGGAAGCGCAGATTCTGGCCCAACAAAGAGCCAGTATTGCTTCCCTAAAGGCAGCGCGCACGCGGTTGGCGCGATTGCAAGAAGAAGCGTTGCCCGCTGCCCGTCAGGCCTATGATGCGTCCCTGCGCGGCTATTCGGTTGGCAAATTTGATTTGACCAGCACGATTGATGCCCGACGCGCTTTAATCGAAACGCAACTTGCTGCCATCGACGCAGCCCTTTTTCTGCAGATGGAAGATATGCGGTTACGCAGCCTTGTTGGCGCAACACCGTTTGATGGAGATCGTTATGAGTAAAGAGTTCAAAAAGACAGCAATCCTTCCCCTGATATTGTTGATGGCGGCATTATTGCTAAATGCTTGCGGCAATGCGGCGCTGCCGGAAGATGATGGCCATGATCATGGTGAAGACCAACAAATAGGTGATGCGCATGGGGAAGATCATGATGACAATCACGCGGATGATACCCATGATGATCATGGTGGTGATGATGGCCATGGCCATGACGAACCGGCGGGTGATCGCGTTTCTCTCAGCCAGCAACAGGCAAAAGAAGCGGGCATTGTCGTTGGCCTTGCGCAAAAAACGCAAGCCGGTCAAAAACTTTCTTTGCCGGCGGAGATTCGCTTTGATGCGGATCGCATTGCCAATGTGGCGCCGCAGGTCAATGGCGTTATCAGCGCGCTTTACGGTTCTGAAGGCGATGAAGTTGAAAAAGGCGCCAAGCTGGCCTTGCTTTCGAGCAAGGAATTGGCCGATCTCAAGGCAGATTATCGATCAGCATCCAGTGCCGAGGCGCTTGCCCGCGCGGTTTTGCGGCGGGAAGAAAAGCTATGGGCAGAAAAGATCACATCGGAAGCCGATTTGCTGGCGGCTCGTGCGGCCATACAGGAGGCCAATGCCGCACGGGAAAATGCGGAAAACAAGCTTCATGCAGTTGGTATCGGCCATGAGATTATTGATGATCTGAAAAATTCCAAAGACGGGGCTTCGTCGCAATTTACGGTTACAGCGCCGATAGCAGGCATCATCGTGCGCAGGCCGGTAACGCTCGGGGAAACAGTTGTCGCGGGCGAAAGCGGCGGAACCCCGATGTTCACCATTGTCGATGATAGTGTTGTCTGGGCGGATATTGCTGTCTTCAAGCAAGATCTCGCCAAAGTGCATAAAGGGGCGAGGGTTACCCTGAAAGATGATGACGGCGCTGTATTGGCGAGGGGTGAAATTTCTTTCATCTCGCCGATCATTGACGAGACGTCGCGCACGGCAACGGCGCGTGTGGTTGTGGATAATGGGGATGGTCAGTTACGCCCCGGTCAATTTGTCACGGCGGATATAGATCTTGGTAATGGCGCGGCAATTTTGCGCGTGCCCAAACAGGCGGTGCAATTGGTGGAAGGACAAAATGTGGTCTTCATCCCGCAAGGCGATGGCTATGTGCCGCTACCGGTTGTTACGGGTGAAGAAAGCAATGGCTATGTGGCCATTCGCTCGGGCTTGCGCGAAGGGCAGCGTTTTGTTGCGGAAGGGGCTTTCACTTTGAAGGCGCAGCTTGAAAAAGCCGCCTTTGGCGATGGCCATTCTCATTAAAACGGGGCGGCGAATATTTTCGCCTCTGTTTTGTCATTCGAATTCTTGCGCGGTTTTTCAAAAGGTAATTTTTGAAAAAACCCGTGCCTTTTAGGAGTAACTTCCATGTTTAATTTAATGCACCGCGTTGTCGCAGGGCGATTGCTGGCCTCGATTGCCGCTTTGGCAATGACATTGGGCGGATTGTTTGCCTTTCGCGCGCTTCCTGTCGATGCTTTTCCTGATGTCACCCCTTCTCTGGTACAGGTCTTTACGGAAACCGAAGGCCTCGCGCCGGAAGAGGTCGAGCGCTATGTTACCTATCCGATTGAAACGGCCATGTCGGGTCTGCCCAAACTGAAATCCATGCGCTCGGTTTCCAATTTCGGTTTGTCGGTGGTCAATATATATTTTGAAGATGGCACCGATGTTTATTTTGCAAGACAGGTGGTGGGCGAGCGTCTGGACCAGGCCCGCGAGGCCATTCCCGACGGGTTTGGCGAGCCGCAAATGGGGCCCATATCTACCGGCTTGGGGATTATTCTTTATTTCCGGCTGGTGGATGAAATGCAAACCAAAACCCTTGTTGAACTGCGCGAGATTCAAGACTGGATTATCAAATATCAATTACAAACAGTGCCGGGGGTGACGGAGGTTTTATCCCTTGGCGGGTTTGAAAAACAATATCAGGTCCGCCTCGACCCCGATGCCTTGCTTGCCTATGACATTAAAATTGCCGAGGTCATAGATGCTCTGGAGCGTGGTAATAAAACGGAAGGCGCGCAATTTATCGAGATAGGAGCCGAGCAGTATACGGTGCGCGGGGTTGGCCTTGCGCGGACTATCGAGGATTTGGCCGAAATTGTTGTCAATGTTGAAGATGGTCGCCCGGTGCGGGTGCGTGATCTTGGCGAGATTATTGTTGGTGGCGGTGTGCGTCAGGGACTTGCCACGGCCAATGGCGAAGGCGAAGTTGTCGCCGGTCTTGTCTTGAAGCTTTACGGGACCAATACTTCTGATGTTATTGCCAAGGTCAAACAGCGTTTTGACGAGGTTAATGCAACCCTGCCTGAAGGTGTACAGGCGGTTCCCTATTATGATCAGGGCACCTTGGTCAATAAAGCATCGGCAACGGTTACCAATGCTTTATGGCAGGGCGCGCTATTGGTGGCGCTTGTGGTTTTTGTGTTTCTTGGCGGCTGGCGACCTTCTCTTGTGGTGGTATTGTCGATTCCGTTTTCTGTTGGCTTTGCGTTTATTGCCATGCAGATATTGGGTATCAGTGCCAATTTGATGTCTTTGGGGGGGATTGCGATTGCTATCGGCATGATGGTTGATGGGGCGATTGTTATTTCCGAGAATGTGGATCGCGGATTGCGAAATTTGGGCGATGGTGACAAGCGATCGCTTGTGGCGCGTTCAACGGCGGAAGTTATCGCACCCTTGATTGCCGCTGTGGCGGTGGTGATTGTGGTGTTTCTGCCTTTGTTTTCCCTGCAAGGGGTCGAGGGTAAAACGTTCCGGCCTCTGGCAGCCTCGGCGGCTTTGGCGATGACGGGCTCGCTGTTTTACGCGGCGATGATTGCGCCAGCCATGGCCTTTGGCCTTATGCGCCCGGCCCGGAAGGGCAGTGAAAGCGGTGGTCGGATTATTGACACGATTAAACGCGCCGCCGGATTTTTTGTGCGTGTGCGGCTGGCGGCTATCGGCCTTGCCGGTCTATTGCTGATTGCTGGCCTTGCCGCAGGGTCGCGCCTTGGCTCTGAATTTACACCAGCGCTTGAAGAAGGCGATATTCTGTTGCGTATCACAATGGCGCCTTCGATCTCTCTAACCGAGGCGGCGGCAACCACGACAAGGGTGGAAAAACGCCTGCTTGAGGCGTTTCCGGAAATTGCCAATATCGTCACCCGGATTGGGCGCGGCGAGGTCGGGGCCCATGCGGACCCAACCAATAGCGCCGAAGCCTTTGTGGAATTGAAGCCGCGAAAAGAGTGGCGACGGGGTATGACGCCGGAAGATTTACGCACGGCCATTTCGGAAAATTTGGAGAGCTATCCGGGTATTCTGGTCAATATCGGCCAACCCATTGCCATGTCGGTGGATGAATTGCTGACCGGCACGCGGGCTGAACTGGCGGTGAAAATTTTCGGGCCGGATTCGCAAATCCTGCTGGAGAAATCCCAGCAATTACAAAATATTTTGCAACAGGTCCCGGGCGCTGCGGAAGTTCAGGCCGATCAGATTACCGGCGCCCCGCAATTGGTTGTGACCATGGACCGCAAGGCACTTGGGCGTTACGGGCTTGATGTTGAGGATGGGCTTGATGTTTTGCGCACAGCCGTGGGCGGCGCAGAAGCTGGCGCTTTGTTTGAAGGGGTGCGACAATTTCCAATAGTTGTGCGCTTTCATGAACGCGATCGCGATACTGCAGAAGCGGTAAAGCGAATTGTTCTTGAATCGCCAACCGGCGCGCGGGTGCCCCTGGAGGCGGTTGCCAATATCACAACCCTGATTGGACCGCGCCAAATTACCCGTGAGGATGGTGAGCGCTTTATTTCTGTGCAATCCAATGTCAGGGGGCGGGATATCGGCTCTTTTGTTGAAGAAGCACAAGCTTTGGTGGCCGAAGAAATGGACTTGCCGCCGGGCTATCGTATTGTCTGGGGCGGGCAGTTTGAATTGCAGCAGCAAGCCAATAAACGTTTTGCCGTGGTTATTCCGATTACCCTTGGCATTGTATTGCTCATCCTGTTGATGACTTTCGGCCGACTGAAATCTGCGGTGCTGATATTGCTGAATATTCCGCTGGCCTTAACCGGCGGTGCTTTGGCCTTGTGGATAACCGGACAGCCGGTATCGGTCCCGGCAACGGTTGGCTTTATCGCTCTGTTTGGTATTGCCCTTGGCAATGGCATGGTGCTGGTCAGCTTTATGGATGATTTTGCCCGAGCGGGGCGTAATCTCGATGAGCTGGCGATTGAAGCGGCTGGCCTGCGGGCAAGGCCGGTTTTGATGACCGCGCTAACCACGGCGCTGGGTCTGGCACCGCTTCTTTTTGCTACCGGGGTTGGGGCCGAAGTGCAGCGGCCCCTGGCGACAGTGGTGACGGGCGGGTTGATATCGTCAACCTTGCTGACACTATTGGTGCTGCCGTCTTTGCATCGCTGGTTTGCGCCCAAGCCGGACAGCCATCATTCACTGGTAGAAACCGAGCATGGGCTTGCGCCATAGCCATATATTAGATATATTCTAAATAATAATCTGTCGAAGGACTGTTCTTCACTTCGCTCAAAATGCCGTAGACAAGGCAATTTTTCGGGGATTGAAGAAAGCTCTTCGACAGGGTAGAAGGTTCTGGTAATGAAGAGTTTTGACACCCATACTTTGCTTACGGCCCATGGCCTGCGTTGCACGCGCCCCCGCGTCAAGGTGGCGGAGCTTTTATTTGCAGATGGCAAGGACCGCCATATAACCGCTGAGTGGGTTGCCGACGAGCTGGCAAAAATGGGGGAAGCCGTTGCTCTTGCTACGGTTTATAATACCCTGAACAGCTTTATGGAGGCGGGGCTTTTGGCGCAGATTAACGGGCTGGAAGCGGGCCGCCATGTCTTTGATACCAATACCGAGCCGCACCACCATTTTTATAATGAAACCACGGGATGTCTGACCGATATGCCGCCTTCGGCGCTGCGGTTTTACAAAATGCCGGAGGCGCCGGCCGGTACCGAAATTGTCGACTGGCAGGTTGTGGTGCGCGTTCGCTAATGCGTCGCATTTATTCTTATTAGAATAGTTCTAAATTAACTTGACCCCTGAACGGCACCTCTGATAGTAAAGGCGGTACAGCCGTCAGGCTGCGTTGGAGAATTTCATCAAAGGAGCAAACCCGATGTCACTGAAAGGCACAAAAACCGCAGATAATCTGAAAGCCGCTTTTGCCGGCGAATCCGAAGCCAATCGTCGCTATCTCTATTTTGCGCAAAAGGCCGATATTGAAGGCTATAATGATGTGGCGGCCGTTTTCCGCTCAACCGCTGAAGGCGAAACCGGCCACGCCCATGGGCATTTGGAGTTTCTGGAAGAAGTTGGCGATCCGGCAACCGGCGAGCCCATCGGCTCAACCGAAGACAATCTGAAAGCGGCCATTGCCGGCGAGACTTACGAATATACCGATATGTATCCGGGCATGGCCAAGACTGCCCGCGATGAGGGTTTTGACGAAATTGCCGATTGGTTTGAAACGCTGGCCAAGGCCGAGCGTTCGCATGCGGGCAAATATCAAAAAACATTGGATGAATTGCAGGCCGGTTAATGCCGTCAGCAATTTTTCTTTATCCACGATAGCAGGGGCGCGGTTTAGCGCTCCTGCGAATTGTGCCTCTTTTTAATTTCCGGATGTATTTCATGTCGAATGATAGTGCCAAAACTGCCAGCGCGCCTCGTGAAGGCTCTCTCGATGCCCCCACGCGGCACCCGATTCCATGGCAAACGGAAGAATTTTATGATGAAGAGGCATTTGACAAAGAGTTTTTGCGGGTTGCCGAGGTTTGCAATTCCTGTCGGCGCTGTTTCAATCTTTGTGACAGTTTTCCCATTTTGTTTGACCGGGTCGATGAAAGCGAGAATTTTTCCGTCGATGATCTGACCAAGCAAGATATTAAGGATACGGTGGATGGTTGCACTTTGTGCGATATGTGTTTTCTGACCAAATGCCCCTATGTGCCGCCCCATGAGTTTAATATTGATTTTCCACATTTGATGCTGCGCTATCGCGCTATTGAGCATAAAAAAGGCAAGACCTCTTTTGCCGATGGCCAATTGGTCAAGACAGACCGTAATGGCACATTGGCGCGTCCGGTGGCCGGTGTTGTAAACTGGGCGACGAATAAGAAAAACAAACGCGTGCGCACGATTATCAACACGCTTGGGGATATTCATCCGGAAGCGGAGCTGCCGAAATTCAATAGCCGCACCTTAAAAGCCCGGGCAAAAAAGCCGCGGGAGATCAATCGCGAAGCACCGGCTTTCGGGATGCGCAAAATTGCGCTCTATGCCACATGTTTTGCCAATTATAACAAGCCGGCTATTGGCGAGGCGGCGCTGGATGTTCTGGCACAAAATGGTATTGAGCCGAAATTTGTCTATCCGGCCTGTTGCGGCATGCCGGAATTGGAGCAGGGCAATCTTGATCAGGTGGCGGCCAATGCGCGCAAAGTATCGCAAGCGTTGCGCCCGCTGATTGCCGATGGCTATACCATTATGAGTCTGGTGCCGTCCTGTTCCTTGATGCTGAAATTTGAATGGCCTTTGATTTTGCCTGATGACGAGGATGTCAAAGCCTTGTCCTTGGCAACTATGGATTTTGATCAATTACTGGTTGATATTGCCAAAAATGAGGGGCTGGCCAAAGGCTTGAAACCGGTAAAAGGCGGGGTTACGCTGCATCTTTCCTGTCATAGCCGGGCCCAGAATATCGGGCAGAAATCGGCCGAGCTGTTAAAGCTCATTCCCAATACAGATATTTCAATAATTGAACGTTGCTCCGGCCATGGCGGCACTTGGGGGATTAAAAAAGAGCATCACGAAACGGCTTTGAAAATAGGTAAGCCGGTAGCGCGTGAGGCGCTCAAGGTTCATAATGCTTTTGTCGCTTCCACCTGTCCGTTGGCCAGCGACCATATTTTGGAAGGCATGGAAAAACAACAAAAAGGTTCTGCTCCGGCCCATGCCTGGCATCCGATTGAAATTCTGGCCATGGCCTATGGATTTGATCCGCAAACAGACTGAATAAGAAAACAGGATATTATGACAACCCTTATCACGCTCCCAGATCCCACACGCCATACACCCATTTCAAGCGGTGATATTATCGATCCGGAACTTTATGCCGAACAACGCAAAGAGCTTCGCAAGGCGATGATTCCGGTAAAAGCGCCACGGCGCATTGCCGTTGGCCCGGATGCAACATTTTATTTCGAGAATTATCTGACCATGTGGTATCAGGTTCACGAGATGTTGCATGCTGAAAAAGGTGGCGCAGAACAGTTGAAAGACGAGTTGGCAGCCTATAATCCGTTGATTCCCAATGGTAGCGAGCTGGTGGCAACATTGATGTTTGAAATTAACGACCCGGATCGCCGTGAGCGGGTATTGCAGCAATTAGGCGGTGTTGAGACCAAGGCTTTTTTAGGCTTTGGCGATTTTGAAATATTTGCAACGCCGGAAATGGATGTTGAGCGCACCAAGGAAACAGGGCGCACATCTTCGGTGCATTTCCTGCATTTCCCTCTTGCGAAAGAGGCGGTTGAGGCGTTCAAAAATGAAGAGGGCGAGATTATTCTTGGTATTGCCCATGCCAATTATAATCACCGCGCTATCCTAAATGCTGAAAATCTGTCGAGCTTGCGTAAAGATTTGGCCTAGAGCACTTCCCGAAAAGTGGGAACCGGTTCCCACTTTTCGGGAAACGCTTTAGGGGGCAATTGTTTCTTCAAGCTTTGACGCCAGAGACAACAAACGCGCTTCGGCGATAAATAAAGCCACATGCTCGCGATAGCGGGCA
>JALSJA010000272.1 GCA_026989615.1 Parvularculaceae bacterium
AAATGTCACTGCTTGGCATGAAATTCAAGTATGTGACAAGGGCGGCAATCCGCGTCATAATGGGGCAACAGGATTGCCATGAAATCAGTTTTATTCGTTTGTCTGGGAAATATCTGCCGGTCTCCGGCGGCTGAAGGGGTTGTTGCCCATAAGGCGAGGCAGATCGGCCTGCCCATAAGGTGCGATAGTGCCGGTACCGGCCAATGGCATGTCGGCCATGCGCCGGACCGGCGCATGCGCGAGGCGGCGAAAAGGCGCGGCATTATGATTTGTCATCAGCGCGCAAGGCAGCTTGAACTGGCTGACTTTTACGAATTTGATTATATTGTGGCCATGGATTTGGCCAATCAGGCGGATATTTTGTCCATGGCTCCGGCCAATAGAAATTGCGATATAAGATTGTTTCTGGACTTTGGATCCGGAGAGGAACGCGAAGTGCCGGATCCTTATTATGGTGGCGAAGCGGGGTTCGATCATGTTCTCGATTTGATTGAAGATGCCGCAACGGGGTTTCTTGATCATATCGAAAAAGATGACCGTTAATTCTGTAAAATTTTAAATACTGTCTTTAGTCGCCGTTAAGGAAGCTTTTGTTTTTCATAAAAATTCCTTTCAAAGGCAACAAATTTCAATCTGGTTCACAATTTTTTAAGCGCAAGACGGATAGGTTTTTGTGTGCAAAATGATGGGGGGCAGGCGTGGTGGCTGAGGCATTATCAACGGAACGGCATATTCAGGAAACGATGGGCAAGTTAACCCGCTTTAGTGCGTTGATAACAGCGCCTATCGTTATTGCCTGTGCGCTTACGGTTTATGTAATATTGCGGGATGTTGCCCCGCAGGGGCCGCTCTTGGCCTGGGTTTTGTTGCAAAGCCTGCTCTCCGTTGCAAGATTTATTGTTGCCCGGTTTGTTACGGGCACCGGGAAGTCGAAACTGGCTTCGTGGTTGCGTTGTGGAACCTTCTTTTTGCAGGGCATTTTATGGGCGGTGCCGTTTTTGTTTTTTGTGCCCGAGGGTAATATTGCCGTTTATGCCATTTTGTCGGTGGTGGTGATCGGGGTTGCTTGCGGGGCAATGCTGACTTTGCTTGGGGAACCTACCGGGGCGCTTCTGGTGGCGATACCGGCACTGGCCGGCATGCAGACAGCTTTATTGTCTGCTGGCAATTCTAAATTATCCATCATGGCGATTTTGTCTTTATTGTTTTTTTCCATGGTGGCGATTGCGGCCATGCGCTTGCGTCAATATTTTATTGAAAACAAACGCTACCAACTTTCCTTGCAGGAAAAAAATGCCGAGATTACGGATAAAAATGCACGCCTTTATCGATTGGCGCATTTTGATGTTCTGACCGGCGCGGCCAACCGATCTCTTTTGGTGCAGCATGGCAATGCCTATCTGGAGGCGGCCGGCAAAGCAAAGAAGATCTCTGCATTTTTACATATCGATCTCGATCATTTCAAACATTTGAATGATACCAAGGGCCATGCGGCCGGTGATGAATTGTTGCGTGTTGTCAGTGCGCGGTTGCGGGCCGCGGTGCGGCTGGAAGATGTTGTGGCGCGCCTTGGCGGGGATGAATTCGGCATTCTGGCTAAGGGGCTGGATGATCCGGCAGACGCAGAAATTATTGCCGAAAAAATCATTGCCAGTCTCGAGAGGCCACAAAAAATCATGGGTTCAATATTGCATTGTCGTGCGTCTATCGGCATTGCCTATGCGCCGCGCCACGGCAATACAATATCGGAATTGATGAATAATTCCGATCTGGCATTGCAACAGGCCAAACGGCTGGGGCGCGGGAAATATCGGGTTTGCTCGGATGATTTGCAGGCCGAAGCCATTCGTAAATTGTCAGTGGAGCAGGAATTGCGCGCTGCTTTGCGCGACGAGGCCATTTGCTATCATTTTCAGCCTATTATCGACACCAAAAGCGGCAAGGTGACCGGGGCAGAAGCCTTGATGCGTATAGAATCCAGCCATCCAATACATTCCAATACAGAAGAATTGCTCACAGTGGCCGAGACGGTTGGTTTGATGGATGAATTGGGAGTGCAATTATTTGCCTCGCTGGAAGAGCAGGGCCAGAAATTATTTGCCTGCATTCCCAGCATGAAGAAAATTTCGCTCAACCTTTCGCCAGCGCAATTACGGGCGCAAACGCCGATTGATCAGGTTGAAAGCCTGTTGGCGCGCAAAATCTTTACGCCGGAGCAATTGCAAATTGAAATTACCGAGCAATCTGTTTTAGAGCGGGGATCCGATAAAGCGCTGAATGCTATTCAACGCGCTTTTGATCTGGGTATATCCATTGTGATGGATGATTTTGGCACCGGCTATTCTTCACTGACCCATTTGAAAATGTTGCCGATCAATGGAGTCAAAATTGATAAATCCTTTGTCCGTGAATTGAACTCCGATATGCGCGATGCGGCGATTGTTCGTTCGCTGGTGGGAATGTGCAAGGGGCTTGGGTTGACGGTAACCGCAGAGGGCGTGGAAAACCATGCACAACTTGAAACTTTGCGGCGTCTTGGTTGTGATCTGGTGCAAGGCTTTTTGTTCTTCCAAGCCAAACGGGTTGATGAATTGGAACAGGCTATTGAAGAGATTGGCGACCGGTTTGCGCAAGGTCTGGCCGGGATTGATTTGGCGGCTCCAATGCCGGATAGCGCAAGTGACGGGCATGCAAAATCGGCAAGGAAAGACGAGACGGCGCAGGAAATTCTGGCCCGGCTGGATCAGGTCCGTGCTGGCTAGAGCCTATCCGGTTTTGATGGAATCAAAACCAACAAGGCTCTAAGCCGTTGGATATAGGCCGATAAATACCCCCTTATAGAGCGCCTATGGGCGCGCTTTCATGACAGGATTGGCTTTTCATTACCTGCCTTTTTCAGGGGCATGGACATTCTCAACAGTGCTGATATAAGCCACAAAACACCCCGGAAGGGGTGCCGCCAACTAGCTTATTATCAAGGATTGAGACCGCCATGGCCGAGAAAAAAGATTATATTGTTGCCGATATTGCCCTTGCCGAGTTTGGCAATAAAGAGATCAAAATTGCCGAAAACGAGATGCCGGGGCTGATGGCCACCCGCGAGGAATATGGTGACAAGCAGCCGCTCAAAGGCGCGCGGATCGCCGGCTCTTTGCATATGACCATTCAAACGGCGGTGCTGATCCAGACATTGGAAGCTTTGGGTGCAGATGTGCGCTGGGCAAGCTGTAATATTTATTCAACACAAGACCATGCCGCCGCCGCTATTGCCGCCAATGGCACACCGGTTTTTGCCGTCAAAGGGGAAAGCCTTGAGGAATATTGGAATTATTGCGACAAAATCTTCGAATGGCCGGGGGGCGAAACTGCCAATATGATTCTGGATGATGGCGGCGATGCAACATTGCTTGTTCTCTTGGGAGCGGATGCGGAGAAAGATCCGTCGGTGATTGCCAATCCGGAAAGTGAAGAAGAGGAGTTCTTGTTTAAAACCATCAAGGCGCGGCTGGCAAAAAACCCCGGCTGGTATTCCAAGGTGAAGGCCAATATTCAGGGCGTGACCGAAGAAACAACAACCGGCGTGATGCGGCTTTACCAACGGGAAAAAGCAGGCACGCTGCCCTTTCCGGCAATTAACGTCAATGACAGTGTGACCAAGTCCAAATTTGACAATAAATATGGCTGCAAGGAATCCCTCGTTGATGCCATTCGTCGCGGTACTGATACCATGATGGCTGGTAAGCTGGCTTGTGTTGCCGGTTATGGGGATGTGGGCAAGGGTTCGGCGCAATCTCTGGCCGGTGCCGGGGCGCGGGTTATGGTTACGGAAATCGACCCGATTTGCGCGCTGCAGGCGGCGATGGATGGTTTTGAAGTTGTAACCATGGAAGAAGCTGTCAAGCGGGCGGATATTTTTGTCACCACGACCGGTAATAAGGATATTATTACGGTTGATCATATGCGGGCGATGAAACATATGGCGATTGTTTGCAATATTGGTCATTTCGATAACGAGATTCAGGTCGATGGCCTGAAGAATTATAAATGGACCAATATCAAGCCGCAGGTGGATATGATTGAATTTCCCGATGAGAAATCGATCATTCTTTTGTCGGAAGGGCGCCTTGTGAATCTGGGCAATGCCACAGGCCATCCGTCTTTTGTGATGTCGGCGAGCTTTACCAATCAGACCCTGGCACAGATTGAGCTTTGGACCCGAGGGGATAAATATGAAAACAAGGTCTATGTGCTGCCAAAGCATTTGGATGAAAAAGTAGCGGCTCTGCATCTGGCGAAAGTGGGTGCGCAATTATCGCAATTGAGCAAAGAGCAGGCGGACTATATCGGGGTTCCCCAGCAAGGCCCGTTCAAGTCTGACAGCTATCGCTATTAGAGCGTTTCCGGACGGATAACCGGTATCCACTTATCCTGAAAACGCTCTAAGAGATTCCAGAATATTTTTTAATTAGAGCGGCCTGCATAAATTTTGCAGGCCGTTTTTTTTTAAATACGAATGGTTTGGCCGATGCGGAAGCTTAGCGAGGTGCCACGGGACCGGAAATCCTCGCCAATTCTGTCGGGGTCAATGACGGCATTGTGGCCGAAGGAAATAAAGACCTCGCGATAGGGGGTTGGTTCCCAGCGAAAACGGCTGAACCAGGAAAAGTCCTGTGAGATATTGTCATATTGCCATTCTGTATCGATTGACATGACGGCGCTCATATTGACGACGCTATTGGCGCTGGCGATGTGAATATCCAGCTCACCGCCCGGTAGATCAAATTTGGAATAGGCATAGTCTGCGCCCAGTTCCAAATATTGATTGGGCTGCCATGTGACGCTCGTATTGTAGGAATTTCTGTTTCCGCCAAGTGTTTTGGCAAGACCAAAACCAAATTCGGTTGAGAGTTTTCGATTTTCAGGTGTCGAAAGATTTATGGAGATATTGCGGTCATCATAAATCCCTGCGGTTACTGGAATTTGGCCGGCGACAGAGAAATCCGTGTCGATAAATTCCTCACCAATATTCCAGCCCCCGCCTATGCGATAGCCGGTTTTGGTGGAGATATTGCCCCAGCCGCCAAAGCCATCGCTGAAAGTCGTGCCGTGACGGTCGGTCGATTTGGAATAATAAAAGCCGGTGGAGATGCCATCAATGATACTGTCTTTGGGGCGCCAGGTTCGGCCAATAGAGGGGTTGATGCGCCGGATACCTCTGCGATTTAGAAAGCCAAGGGCCGGGTCGTAATTGTCGTCAATATCGCTAAAGCGAAATCCGAGACGCCATTTATCATTACGATAGCTCGCAGAGCCACCAAACATATTGCCGATAACGCCATCATTGTCAGAGCGTATGGCGACCGCGGCAAGGGCGATGGTTCCGGCGAGTTTGCCGACATTGTTTTTCTGATAATCAAAATCAACCCCGGTGACGAGATTATTGTTTTGCCCTGTCGGGTCTCCGGCGGTGACGATAAAGCCGGCCTGAACATCACCGAAGATCGGGCGGGTTGCCCGCAAAACCCCGAGGGTTTGCCCCTCATAGAGCGAGGTTGCGCCGGTTTTGGTGAGCAGGGCGCCGATGGAGGTATCGCCAATGCGCCCACTTAACTTTGCTCCCGCCTGAAGATCGGCAGGCTCCCCGCCGACAAGGCCAATGCGGCGCGAAAAGAAGGGACGGCCATTGGGATTGCGAAACACCCGATTGGCAACGGAAAATACCGCGCTGTCTTGCAAAAAGAAATCGCGGGTTTCGGGAAAGAACAGGGAAAAACGACCGGTATTGACCTGACGGCTGTCGAGGGGGGTGTCGGAAAAATCGGTATTGAAGGTTAAGGTGCCGGTGAGGGCCGGGGTGAAGCGATAATAAAGATTGGCGCTTGGATCGGTTTGTGTGTCGCTCTGGCCGGTCTGCCAGTCATAAGAAGCAATAGCGGTTCCGTAAATTTGTGCTTCGAGGCCACGGTCTTTGGTGGTGTTTTTTCCCATGCCGGAAAGGATGCCAATTTCTGAAACATCGATATTGTTTTTGGTGCGGTCAATATTGGACCAGCGGACCAGCTCATTGGTACGCCGATGGGTACGCACGAGATTGATTCCCCATGCCTCTTTGCCGGGCTCATAGGCAATGGAGCGAAAAGGTATGGCGATCTCGGCTATCCAGCCATCATTCTGGATCGAGGTTTTGGCGCTCCAAATGGCATCCCAGCTTTCTACAAAGGAGCGATTGTTTTCGGTCAGGCCGTCAAGCCGGGCGCCACCGGTATTGACCCCGAAATAAAAGGAATCGCGTCCGGTCTGGAAGGGATCAAGAACGATACGCAGGCCGTCATTGAAATCAATGCCCGGATCCCGGCGCAAGGTTTCGGTGCGAATTTCTCCGGCCTTGCTGTCATGGAGATAGACGCCGAAATAAATATTCTCGTCATCATAGACAATATAGGCGGTGACCGGCTCGCTCGGGGCGGCGCCTTCATTGGGCTGCACCTGCGTGAACGCGGTAATCGCCGTGGCTTTTTGCCAGATGGGATCATCAAGCTTTCCGTCAATGGCGGGCGCTTCGGATTTGTCTATATAAAGGGCATTGGCGGTGGGGATGAAGGTGGAGTAATCGCCAATCGCGTTTTCCTGAGCAAAAACCGATGTTGAAAATAACAGACCGAAACCAAGGGTCAGGGGCAGGATTGCCCGCCCTTTTGGGTCAAGTTCTCGCCTGTCGATAATATGGTGCATTGCCGTGTCCCCAGCCTTCTCATTGATTTGCCCCCAATATGGTTGGCAGACAGTAGAGCGCTCTGGCGCAGGTTCAACTATCTTTATGGTAAAGTTTTGCCCGAGAGCACTTCGCGAAAACCGGTTCCCACTTTTCGCAGAAGTGCTCTAGTCGGCGCGGCGGACATATTCGATGGTCTCGGTGTTGACGATGATTTTCTCGCCGACCCCGATAAAAGGAGGCACCATCACTCTGGCCCCATTATCCATGATGGCGGGCTTGTAGGAGGATGCGGCAGTTTGGCCTTTAACCGTTGGTTCGGTCTCGACAACTTCCAATGTTACCTGTTCGGGCAATTTTACCCCTATCGCCTTGCCTTCATGGCTTTCGACAATCACTTTCATACCGTCTTGTAAAAAGACCGCACGATCACCGATCAAATCCTTGGCGATATAGTTTTGTTCATAGCTTTCTGAATCCATAAATACCAGCATATCGCCTTCTTCATAGAGAAAGCTGTGATCCTTTTGCTCAAGGCGCACCCGCTCGACAGTTTCCGAGGCGCGAAAGCGCTCGTTCAGCTTGCGGCCATCGACCAGGTTTTTTAATTCAACCTGCGCATAGGCCCCGCCCTTGCCGGGCTTTACCGAGTTGATTTTAACGGCGGCCCACAGGCTTCCTTGATGCTGGATAACATTACCGGGGCGGATTTCATTACCATTGATTTTCATGCGATTATTGGTCCTGCTGCAAATTTGAAGCGGTTTTGCCAGAAAGCCTATGGCTTTGACAAGAGCGCTGGGGCAATTTTGCCGTCTGGCCCGAATTTCGTGTTGTTCGGGATATCAAGGGTTAGGGACGCGTGCCAATATGGACATCATTCTTGTTGCCGCGAATGGACAGATTGCCACTATAGCTGCCAAGGGTTACATCGCCAGAGCCGAGAATAGCAATGCCCGGATTGGCCGCTTCACCATTGAAAACGAAATCGCCGCTACCGACAATGCTGACCGATAATTGCGTGGCTTTGCCGCTCTCGATGCGGATGTCCCCGGAGCCGACAATACTGGCTGTCGCCGGGCCATTGATTCTGGCAAGGCTGATATCGCCGGAGCCACTGATAGAGGCGTAAATACCGTCATTGACCGGACCGGTTTTAATGTCGCCGGAGCCGGCAATGGAGAATTCCCCATCACCACCAATTTCTTCAATGATGATAGTGCCGGAGCCGCCAATGCTGGCAGAGACCGGGCCGGAAAACCTGCCGGCGATAATATCGCCGGAGCCGCCAATATTAAAGTTGCCATTTCTACCATTGCCAAAGGTCAGCTTGCCGGAGCCGCCAAGGGACGCCGTCAAGCTATCGGCAATATCGCCAAAGACAAGCGAGCCACTGCCGCCAATATTGATTTTTCCTGACGCGATATTGCCAAATTTGCCACCGGCATAAAGGCTGTTTTTAAGAATGACCGTACCGGCATCACCTGAAACATTGAGGGTGGCAATGAAGTTTTCAATTTTAATATCGCTGCCTTTGGGGGCTGTGATGGTGATGGCGGGATAGTCGGCAAGCCAGCGCTCGACCCGCTCGGCCAAAGCGCCACGACCTCTAATTCCCCGTTGGAAAGGTTTGCTTTTGGGTTTTTGCGGCCCCTCAATAAGCACTGTGTTGCCTTTCAAACTGTGATCGAGGGTATAGCTTTCTTGGCTATTCTTTATGCTGACGGATATGCCATCGGCATCTTCTTGGAGATTTATAGTGATGGTGGCGGTGATATTTTTCAATGCGATATCACGGCCTGCAGGATATTCGGTCTGTGCGGCGAAAGCCTGACTGGCGAGAAAAAAGATGAAAATGCTGGGAAAAATTTTGCAGGTAGATTTTATAGATGGCAGGCGCACAAAGTGGTGATGGTTGAGCATTTTCTCTTCCTTTATTTTGCCTAGAGCCTATCCGGTTTTGATACCAATCAAAACCGGGCTCTAGGTCTTTGTTTTGACGCGTTTCCGGACGGATAACCGGTATCCACTTATCCTGGAAACGCTCTAAAGCCTATCCGGTTTTGAGACCAATCAAAACCGGGCTCTAGGTCTTTGTTTTTGCGCACTTCTTATCGGAAAACCGGCCTCATCCTGAGCTTGTCGAAGGACCCACTTTCCGCAGAAGTGCTCTAGCCGGCCAGCTTGGCCATTTCCTCGTCGCTCAGTTCCAGATTGGCATAGACATTTTGCACATCATCGAGATCATCAAGGGCGTCGATCAGTTTCAGGATTTTTTCTGCTTTTTCCCCTTTTACCTCAATCATGTTTTGTGGCTTCCAGATGAGGGCGGTATTGGCCGCTTCGCCAAATTTTTCCTCCAGCGCCTTTGCCACTTCGGCGAGGTCTTCGGCAGCGGTAATGATTTCGTGGGTTTCCTCGCCGGAAGTAACATCCATGGCTCCGGCATCAATCGCGGCTTCCAGCATATCGTCTTCGCCAATGCCTTCGGCTTTATATTCGATCTGTCCGACGCGGTCGAAAGAAAAGGAGACCGTTCCGGTCTCGCCGAGATTGCCGCCATTTTTGGTAAAGGTTGAGCGCACCTCCGAGGCGGTGCGATTGCGATTATCGGTCAAGGCTTCGACAATAATACCGACGCCTTCCTGGGCAAAACCTTCATAGCGAATTTCCTCATAATTGGCGCCGTCGGCATCGCTGGCTTTTTTTACCGCCCGTTCAATATTGTCCTTGGGCATGGAAGCGCCCTTGGCATTGGCGATGGCGAGGCGCAGGCGGGGATTAAAGGCCGGATCGGGTGCGCCCATTTTGGCGGCCACGGTGATTTCCTTGGACAGTTTGGAAAACAGCTTGGAGCGTTTGGCGTCCTGACGCCCTTTGCGATGCTGGATATTTGCCCATTTGGAATGGCCGGCCATGATGATCCTCGAATTGAAAAATTATTGTTGTAAAGGCAAATTGATGTAGCGGAGCTGTGGCCAAGGTTCAAGCCTTGACCGCGAGCGGCGCATCAATATCGGCCATCAAAAACGCCACCCCGAAAAAGAGGTGGCGTTTTGCCCAAAGAATTTTCGGGAAATTACGGTTTATCGTACCAGCAGGCTCTTACCGCCAAATAATACGAGATTAGAGACCAGGAACACGCCAAAATAGCCAAGCAGGTCCCCACCGCTGACATTCATGGCATAGTCCCAAGCGGTTTGAAGCTGGCCCATCCACTCACCGCCCGTGAAGCGATCCGGGCTCATAAAGCCGTCGAGAGCGACATTGGCAAGCCCGAGCAAAACAACCGCGAGACCGGACCGGCCCAGCCATTGTCCAAAGCTGCTCATCGTACCGCCGGATAGAAGCGCAACCGCCCCCAATACGCCTAATTCCGCTGGTGATGCCCCCTGAAACACGCCCGTGACTGCAGCAATCACGTCATTCATGATGGTTTCTAACATTCTTATACCCCTTGAAAAGTGTTAACCCTCGGTAAGGTTAACAGGAAAAATCGCGGGCGCAAAGTGCTGGTTAAGAATTCTTCGCGGCAAGGGGAATTTATTGCGCTGGGGTGTTGCATTTGTGAGCATATTGGCGCTTTGCTCTAGAGCCCGGTTTTGATTCAATCAAAACCGGGCTCTAACTATTTGT
>JALSJA010000273.1 GCA_026989615.1 Parvularculaceae bacterium
GTAGGCAGTGCTATTTGTATCACAAAAACTATCCCAGTTGAGTTCTTCCACCTCCTCTCTATTTTCATGGAATATTACAGCCGAACCGATAATTAAAACCTCATCAACATAACCTACTTCAGGATAGTTATGTTTTTTGTAGATTTCTTTGCTACCATAAATAGGAATCCACACGGATTTTGAGAAGAAACGCTTCCTCAAATCTTCAAGTTCAAACCATTTTTTATTTAATTTTTTCAAATCACAAACCCAAAATCCTTACGTGAGCCGATAGCTGGCCTCCTACAATATCTATTTTGGAGAACAAGATAAATGCCCTCTACCCCGTTTTACTAATCGACCGTGCCGATAACAAGCCAACTATCAAAAGCCCTGAAACAGAAAATCGAGAGCCGGTGCAATATCATCGCGATGATCTTCTTCAATATTACATACAAATGCCCCAAGCTGCCCGACAACAAGCACGTCAATATCAGTGGTCATCAGAATATAGTTTCGTGCCCCAATGGTGATACTTGGCTTTAAGCGCGGTAATGGCTCATGGTCGGCTTTTGTTGTCGGCACGAGAGGTACAACAACCCGACTCGCCAATGCGCTTGTTATGGGCCAGAATCCCTTCGCGGTTTGCCGCCAGCCATTCTTCCTCCTACTTTTTACGGATAGCCTCGACAATACCGCGCTTATTGGCTTTGCGACCGGTCGATTTATGGGCGGTGTTGCCGGCATCTCCAAACCCATTAACCATGGTTGAATACGCCCTAGATTATGCGCGCATCGAAAACCGGTTCCCACTTTTCGCGAAGTGCTCTAATCTCGTTTGCCCGCTTCGCCCTCAGCCATTTCAGTTTCTTCAATCAACGCATCGGCGATGTCGTGACTGATGATTTCATCGACCCAGAAAATGGTTTCGCGGGCGAGGTCTTCCAGGGCGCCGTTAAACACAAAGACAGCCTGCTGCAAGGTGCGGCTATTGACCTTTTTCTCAATGGAAAACTCCCGCACAGCCAGCGTGTCCCCATTGCCTTTGGTTAGGCGGGCATAATAGGCAATTTTGATGATCAAGCCCCCATTATCCTGCATCATGTGGAAATCGCGCATATCGGTGTAGAAAATATAATCGCCAATGGGCATGGTGGTGCGATCACCAATATTGGTGACAATGCCGCTGTTCTGGAAAGAGCGCTCCAACACAATGCCAAGCAGGCGCGGGGCGCGATCGGTCCATTCACCGGTGGTGAAATATTCAAACCGCAAATCATTCGTGGATAAAGCAATTTCGGCTGTGTCAAACGCCGCTTCCGATTGCGGATCCTCGATGATCAGGCGCGCATCCACGGGGCTGGTATCGCTTTGCTCGAAAACCGCCGCATGTAAAGTATAGCGTGGCGGCGTATCGCCTCCGACCCCGAACAAAAGTGACGCGCAGCCGGATAGCGAAAAGGCCAGCGCCGACAGGGTGAGTATTTTCAATGCTTGTTTCATCTATCTGCTCCGCCTATCGGCTTTTATTATAGGTTGGCCGCGTGTCGCCAAAGAAAAACTTGGCCGGGTCCCGTTCAATTTCTTTCAGAATACTGTCAATCGTGCGCATCAAACGCCGACTATCGGCAATCGCCGCCGATGCCTGCCCCAGCCCCTGCTCGCTAAAGTCTTTCAGCGCCGCCCGGTTTTCTTCCAGCACGGCCCGCATATCGCGCATTAACAGCTCTGCCTCAACAGCCGAATTCGAGAACGCATTAACCGCCACGGATATATCCGAGGCCATCAGGCGATCAACCTCATCGAGAATAGAATCAAGCCGTTTGGAAGATTTTTCAAGATTGGCCGTGATGACAGCAATATTGGCGGATGTCTCATCGACATTTTTGATGATCGAAGATATCCGGTCGCGATCACCCGCCAGACCTTCGGTTATGGTCTCGATATTATTGAGAATATTGGTAACGCTTTCGGTGTTTTCCGGACTTAATGTGCGTTGCGCCGCTTCCAGAATATTGCCACTACTCTCCAATAATTGCGCAATGCCCGATGGCCGCGCCTCGATCAACGGAACACGCTCACGCGAAGCCTCTTTCAAAAGGGCCGCATTGGGGCTGCCGCCGGTAAATTGAATGGCCACAAGACCGGTAATGCCAACGAGTTCCAATTCGGCGGCGGTATTGGTTTTAATCGGCGTGCCTTTGGAAACCCGCACCCGGGCAATCACTTCATTGGGATTATTGGGCGCAAGATTGAGATCGCGCACCTCACCGACATTGATACCATTGAACAACACTGTCCCCCCCACAGAAAGCCCGGATACGCGTTCGCGGAAGATGACATCATATTCATCATATTCGCGCTCGACACTACCAAGCCAAAGGGCAAACATCAGCGTCAGAAAAATCACGGACAACATGAAGAAGCCGATCAAAACATAATGTGCTCTAGTTTCCATTGCTAACTACCATCACTTTTTTCAGGCATCCGTCCAGATACCGTCCCATTGGATTTTAAGGCCGCCCGACCACGCGGGCCGGAAAAATATTCCTGTATCCATGGATGGGGTGTCTCCCGCACCTCATCCAATGGCCCCACCGCTATCACTTTGCGATCGGCCAACACCGCCACCCGATCACTGGCCGCATAAAGCGTGTCCAGATCATGGGTAATGATAAACACAGTCAGCCCCAAAGAGTCTTTCAGGCTGACAATCAATTCATCAAATTTCGCCGCCCCGATAGGATCAAGCCCGGCTGTCGGTTCGTCAAGGAAAACCAGTTTCGGGTCCATGGCCAGTGCCCGCGCAAGCCCTGCGCGTTTTCGCATGCCTCCTGACAACTCGGACGGGAATTTATTGGCCGCATCACGGGGCAATCCAACCATGGCTATTTTCATGGCTCCCAAATCTCTTTGCAATTCCCATGGCAAAGACAAATGTTCGCGCACCGGTGCCAAAACATTTTCCAGCACCGTCATTGAGGAAAACAGGGCGCCACTTTGAAAAAGAACACCAACCTGCAAATCCACCTCATGCAAATCGCGCTCATCGGCCTTCAAAATATCCGTATCAAAAACCCGGATCGCGCCTTCACGGGCCGGATTAAGCCCCAATATGGTGCGCATCAAAACAGATTTACCGGTGCCCGACCCGCCCACCACAGCAATGATTTCTCCTTCGCGCACATCAAGATCAAGGTTCTCATGCACCACGAAGTCGCCAAAGGCTGTTTTTAGACCTTTCACAGAAATGATTATGTTGCTGGCATCGGTCATATATCCAGCTCCAGAAACAAAATCGCAAACATGGCATCAATGACGATGACCAGAAACAGGGATTGTACCACCGACATGGTCGTGCGTTTGCCGAGATTTTCCGAACTGCCCTCGACACTCATACCCTGATAGCAACCAATCACCGCTATCACGAAAGCAAAAAACGGCGCCTTGACCAGCCCGACAAAGAAATTCTCGATAACAATCGCATCCTGGGTGCGGGTCAAAAATAGCGCCGGCGAAATATCCATCACCGTCCACGACACCAGCGCCCCGCCAAGCAGCCCCAACATGGCGGCAATAAAAGCCAAAGCCGGTAACACCAAAACCATGGCCAGCACCCGCGGCACCACCAGCGCCTCCATGGGATCAATACCAATCACCCGCATGGCATCAATTTCTTCGTTCAAATTCATCGAACCAAGCTGCGCCGTATAGGCACTACCGGAGCGTCCGGCAATAAGAATGGCTGTCAGCAACACCCCAAATTCCCGCAACACGGAAATACCGATCAATTCGACCGTAAAAATGGACGCATTGAACTGGCTAAGGATTTTTGCGCCCATAAAGGCCACCACCGCACCAATCATGAAAGACATCAGCCCGACAATCAGGGTCGCATTAAGACCGGACTCCTCCATGTGATGGACCAGCGAGGTCATGCGCAATTTTTTGGGCTGGCTTAAAACCCGCACCAAGGTCACAAGGGTCTGCCCCAGAAATGAGGTAATGGCCAAACCATCGGCAATCATATTTTCAGCGCTGCGACCAACCCGGTCCAGAAGAATGATGAACTGGCTTGGCCGCGGGGCATCCACCGGACAATCTTCCAGAACCGAAGCGGCCCGCTCGATCAGTTTGCGCTGGCGCCCATTGCCGCCTTGAAACCCGTGCAGCAAATCAGTCAGGCTTTCGCGCTTGCCACAATGGCGCATGGTCCGCTGCAGCATCATGGCGCCGGTGGTGTCGATAAGACCAAGCCCGTCAAGATCGATAATCAGGTTCTGATTGAGGCTGTCCATGGATAATTGGCGCAAGGCCTTGTCAATGCGCCCGAGGCCATTTTCCAAAATCCAGTCGCCTTCAACGCGCACAAAAATTGTGTCGTCGCGCTCTTCCCGTATGAAGCCAGGTGCGTTCATCAGCCTAAATTTTTACCATCCCCATGCCTGCAAAACCGTGTGCTGTCCCATACCCGAACGGTATCAGACGGTTAACCATGCCAGACAAACCTAAAGCCGTGGTGAAGAGGCGCAAGAAATTTGCCATTTTACGCGGCTCGCGGCACGGTATTTGTTAGGATTTTGTTATGAATCTGCGAAGGAACAGGCCTAGATTGCGGAACTTGTGCCATTTTGGGCATAATGCCCGATGGAACGCCCATGGAAGACCCGTGGAAGGCCTTGTTGAGTTGATAAAAGGGTTAGGAGTATTCCCATGCTGGAACGGCAATTAGCGGGAAAAAGTCGCGCACTTATCATAGTCCCGGTCTTGATGACCCTGCTGATAGCAGCCTATGCCCTGCTGACAGCGCAAAATGTTGGCGGCCATCCGCGGGATTTGCTGTTTGACGGCTTTGAAAGGCTCCACCCCCGCAGCACCGCTTCGGCCAATCTCGATGATTATGTGATTATCGATATTGATGAAGAAAGCCTGCAAAAACTGGGACCCTGGCCATGGCCCCGCACCAGCCTTGCCAAGCTGGTCACAACCGCCACAAAGGCCGATGCCAAAGGCGTTGTTCTGGCCACCACCGTTGATGGCCCCGATCCGCTAAGCCCTGAAATTGTCGGCCGCTATTGGCTCGAAGATGCCCGCAATGCGCCACTGGCCGAAGCCATTTCCGCCCTGCCCAGCCATGATGTCGCCCTGGCAGCGTCCTTGCGTGACAGCAATGGTGTCATCGCCCTTGGCGCTCGCGCCCGGGCTGACTGGAACCATCGCGCCAATCTCAAACGCACGGATATCGACGCATCGGACTGGCTGATCCTGCCGGACGGTAATGGCCAAAGCGAAATGGTGGCCCTGTGGCCGGTCAATACCAATGGATTGATAGATCGCACCTTGCAGGCCGTTGCCATGCCCTCCGTCCTTGCCCTCACGCTCGACAAGGATGGTCGGTTGCGACGGCTGCCGCCTGTATGGAATGCCTATGACAGCCCCACGCCGTCAACGGCCCTTGCCATTGCGCGGATCAATGGCGCCAAAATCATGATCATCCCCCATAAAACCCGCTCGACCGCAGCAGGCAAACCAATCGCTGCCTTACGCATCAATGACAATATTCTACCCCTCGATCAATCCGGGGCCTTGCGCCTTTATCAACCGCGCAAATCCGCCATTGCCACCGTCCCCGCATGGCGTCTGCTGACCACGGGGCAAAACTGGTCGGCGGCTCTTTCCGGCAAAACGGTTATCATTGGCGAAAGCGTCAGTGCCGGCGCCCATGTCAAATCCAATGCCCATGAACTATCCGTGGCCGAGGCACATATCCTGTTTGCCGATCAAATGCTCGCCGGCATAGCCCCCATTCGCCCGGTCTGGGCCGGCATGCTCGAAGCCGGTCTGGTTTTGATATTCGGCGTTTTGATCATTTTTGCCGCGCTCATCCTGCGCCCGTCTCTGGTCACCTCGATCACCATTGCCACGGCATTTCTTCTGCTCACGGCGAATTGGCTGATTTTTAACAGCACGGTCATGCTGATCGACTTCCTGCCGGCGATAGGCACGGTCCTCATGGTACCTATTGCCATGGTGGTCACGCATTTTGTCAATTCCATCATTCGCGACGACCATTTGCGCGGGGCCTTTCACGGGGCCTTGCCACCGGCAACCATGCAACATATTGGCCGCCCCAAAGGGGCCGGACTGCTCAATGGTGTGCGCCGTCAGGTTACGGTTCTGTCCTGCGGGGTGCGCCTGCCGCGTCAGGCCATGGCTCAATTTGTTGATCGCTCGGATGAATTTATTCATTTCATCGCCCAGTCCAATGATAAATTGCGCCGCACCATTCTCGATCATGGCGGCACGGTGGATCATGGGGAAGATGGCCGCCTGCTCGGCTATTGGAATGTGCCGGAGGAAAACGCCCATCATGTGGAACAGGCCTGTGCCTGCGCGCTGGATATGATAGACGACATGGTGACCTTAAGCCAGGATGTCGAAATGTCGGTGCTGGCACGAGGCTCCAAAGCTGCCGTTGCACAACAGGAAACCGCTTTTGAGCAGGGCTATATCGAAATCGGTCTGGCCAGCGATATTTGCTATTCCGGTCCCGTTGGCAGGGGCACACGCAATCGCTATTCGGTGATTGGCGATGCAGTGGCGCTGGCCTCGCATTTGCGCTCGCGCTCGCGCCAATATGGCCCCGCCATTATTTGCGACGAAACCGTTTTCATGGGCATGCGCCATCATTACGCCTTTCTGGACCTGGACACTTTGCGCATTAATGACAGCCAACAAATCACGCCGATTTATGGTCTTGTGGGCAATCCGTTCTTAAAGGCCAGCCGTGGCTTTCGCGATCTCGCCGACCGCCAGCGGGCGCTGATCATTGCCTGGCGCTCTGGCGAGTTTGATGTGGCCAGCGCCCATCTGGAGCAGCTAAAAGATATTCCCGGCATCAACAAGTTTTTCATCGAGATGTATGAGCAACGCATAGCCGAGGCCAAACAAAACCAGAAATTGGGCCGCCGCTCCGATGACAAAGAATGGGATGGCAGTATCTCGGTGATGCTGTAACCCCCATTATCGGTCAGTGCGCAATAAGCCCCCATGCCAGCGCCGCTGCAGCAATAAAGCCGCAATAATACCAATTCCGCCCATGGCCCCCATCAGGCCATAGGCCGCAAAAGGCGCAGCGGGCGAGAAAATAAACCCGGCAAAAATAGCCGCAATCCCCGTCACCGCACCGACCCCCAAGGTTGATACCAGCGTCATCGCCGTATTGGTAAGATTGCCCGGCACGGCGCGGGCGATAAATTCCACCGTGCCCATATAGGTCGCCGCAAAAGTAAAAGCATGCAAGGCCTGCAAAAGCACCAGCACATAAAGCGGCGGCGACAGGCCAATAAGCGGCCAACGGATTAGCGCAGCCACAGCCCCAAGCAATATAAGACCTATCGGGCCGGTAAAGCGCAATAGGCGTTTGGCATTATAAAGCAGGAAAATTTCGCAAGCGACACCGATCGTCCACAACACGCCAATAAGATCACTGCCATAGCCAAGGCGCGACCAGTGTAATTCTGAAAATGTATAATAGGTGGCATGCGCCCCCTGCACCATGCCGGACGCCAAAAGCAATAAAAGAAAGCTTGGTGATTTAATCAGCCGCCCGGCTTCGGCCAATTTGGGCGGGCGAATGGCGGTGGTGCTTTCGGGTTTTATTTCTTTTAAGCGATCAAGATTATGAACCGGATTGATGCGCGGCACGATGAAACTAACCAGCAGGGTTGCGAAAGTCGCGCCGACAATCCACCACACTCCAGCCCCGTCACCATATTGCGTAATAACCACACCGCCCACAAGATTGGCGAAGATAAAAGCAAAAGACCCAAAGCCCCGCGCCTTGCCATAGGTGAGCAAACCCTGACGGTCCGCCCGCAGCACCGCCGTATCGGTCAATGGCACAAGGCAGCCAAAGGAAAACAGCATCAGCATGGCCAGAATGGCAAGGGCCATTTTGCTGTCAGTCAAAAGCAACATTGCCGAACTAAAAAACATCAACCCGGCCACCAGTCGCAAGACCAGCCTCTGGTCGCGCAGGCCCTCTGCCCACCAAGCTATCCCTGCCCCCAGAAGCAAGCGCATGATCAGCGCCCCACCGGTCAGCCAGCCAATCTCGGCCTCGCTAAACCCCTTGGCATCAAGCCAGCCAGGAAAAAACGGAAGCTGTACCCCGAGAAACAAAAACTGGGTGAGATAAAAACCGGTATAAAGATGGGCTCTGTTCTGGCGCATAAGTCTATGCAGCACGAAATGCGGGCCATGCGCTAGGGGTAAAATGTTATCCCTGCGCTGTCTTTAGGATATGCCGACTGGGAGGTTTTGCGTAAGGCAAGGCCGTAGCCAATAGTGACCGTCATCCCGTGCGCGGTGCGGCATGAAATGACGCTCCGCAGTCCCGGGACCCATCTCTGGTCTCCTCAACCTTAGAGCCTGTTCATGTTGATAGCCTTCAAGGTGACCCCCCCTCATACAACAGCAGCGCCTTCCCGAGATCGGCCTCTGCCTGCTGCGCAAGGGGGCGCATGAAAGCGCTTCAGCTCGCACCTCCGCATCATCAAAACGCTTCCCTACTCCCACGGGAATGGGAGATCAAAGGATGTCACATCAGGTAAATTGTGATCTGGCCAACTGCACTACTGCGCGGAAATATCGCCCGAAACATTGGTCTTTGGCGCCGCATATTGCGCCGCCTTGTTCAGTGCCGCTTTTTCGGCCACCACATCGGCAGCATGCCCAATATCAATAATGGTCTGGGTAAAGGCGCGTTTTAATTCTTTGATATCGGCAGAAGAGACATCCTCGCCATCATTGCGCAATTTCTTCAGGCTCATCACATACATATCGCGACTTTCCTGCAAATCGGCAATCGCCGCTTCCATCATCGCCACATCATCGCTGGTCGGTTGAATGGCCAAAGTGGTCATGCGCCCGGCTTCGGCCAAAGCCCGCCCCTGCGTCAGGGTCTGGTCGGCATCCGCCAGCACTTTGAGATGGGCAAGGCCATTGGCGTCGCGCAATCCATCAAGATAAATATCACAGGCCTGTTCCCTGGAGAGTCCCTTTTTCTCCGCATCAGCCCCGAACAACATATTGATCATCCGGCCGGAAGCCTTGACCTTGGTGGGTTTGGGCCAGGGGGTGTTTTTCAGCTGATTGGCAGACAGCGCCAGCGCGGTGCGCTCATGGGACAGTATCGCCGCCTGACTCTGGCTGCCCGGCATCTGAATTTTGACCGAGGCACAACCACTGGCCAACAGGGCCAGCGCCGCAAGGCCAATAAAAGCTTTTGATTTGAGAGAGATTGCAGACAACACTGGCACAGGCCTTTCAGCCCGGAACTGAACATTTGAACGCAGCACGCTTACCGACCCTTTCCTTACCCCACATAGTTGCACTTTGAATCCGGCAAAATTCGGGCAAAACCCGAAAAAACCCCCGAAATTATAAAAAATGCCCTTCAAGGTAACAATGGACTTTGCCCACTGATACGAAGTGTCTATGACCAACCCGAGATATCACTGTGCCATAATCATACGGGGCCGTCATCAAAAATGAGTATCAAGCATACACTTTTTCCACCCATCGAGCCGTTTCATACGGGAATGCTGAAAGTATCGGCCCTCCATGAGCTGTATTATGAAGTTTCCGGCAATCCTGCGGGCAAGCCGGTGGTCGTGCTTCATGGCGGCCCCGGCGGCGGCTCGAGCCCGTCCATGCGGCGCTATTTTGACCCCCAAGCCTACAGGATCATCATGTTTGACCAGCGCGGCTGCGGGCGCTCGACCCCCCATGCGGAATTGCGCGAAAACACCACTTGGGATCTGGTGAGCGATATCGAAACCCTGCGCACCCATTTGGAAATCGAGCGCTGGCAGGTGTTTGGCGGCTCCTGGGGGTCAACCCTGTCACTGGCCTATGCACAAAAACATGCCGACCGGGTCAGCGAGCTGGTGCTGCGGGGAATTTTCACCCTGCGCGAGGAGGAAATTCTCTGGTTCTATCAGCAAGGCGCAAGCTGGATGTTCCCGGATGCGTGGGAAGAATATTTACGCCCCATTCCCGAAAACGAGCGTGGCGATATGCTCGGCGCCTATTATAAGCGCCTCACCGGGGATGATCGCGAACAACAATTAGAGGCGGCCCGGGCATGGAGCGTCTGGGAGGGCACCACGGTTTCCCTATTGCCCTCGCCAGAGCGCCAATCCGCTTTTGCCAATGACCAATTCGCCCTCGCCTTTGCGCGAATAGAAAGCCATTATTTTATCAATAAAGGATTTTTCGAACGCGACGGGCAGTTGATAGAGGATGTCCACAAAATC